>CAZLRL010000063.1:271-9798 GCA_964561645.1 uncultured Desulfobacterales bacterium | reverse complement strand
GGTTATCCGGTCTTGCTCGGGAGCACAGGCCTTTCAGCCTGACCCTTTTTTCCTCGTTCCCAAGTTGCACCTGGGAACGATAATTATCCTCATGACGAGTAATCTCCTGACCTTACTATCCGTCCCTTGCATATGCTCCCGGAAAATCTTATGATGTTCACCAAGAAAATCTTAAGAATAGGAAGGGCTTAAATGCTGCTGGAATACCTTCAGGCGGCCCTGCGCCAGGCCCGCTATGAGATTTTGCCGGATGACGGCTCCTATTATGGGGAAATTCCAGCCTGTGAGGGAGTCTATGCCAATGCCGGCACCCTGGAGGACTGCCGGGAGGAGTTGCGGGAAGTTCTGGAGGAATGGGTCCTGTTCCGGGTTCACCGCCATCTGGACTTACCGGTCATAGACGGCATCGAGATATCTATTAACGAAGTGGCCTGATGCCGCCCTGAAGCCACTATTATTTAGACAGGAGCGCTATCACATGAATAAGGTTGAGAAAATCGGGCGGGAAATTAAAGAACTGACGCCGTCGGAACTGATGGCTTTCCGCCAGTGGTTTTACGAATTCGATGCCGAAGTTTGGGACCGGCAAATAGAGGACGATGTCAAGGCGGGCAAGTTAGATGCCCTGGCCGAAAAAGCCCTCAGGGACTTCGCCTCAGGCAATACCCGTGAACTGTGAAACACTACACAGCCCCTGACTTTTGGACCTGTTACAAAACTCTGCCTAAGCTCGTTCAAAGACTTGCCGATAAAAGTTTTTCATTGTTGAAAAACGATCCTAACCACCCTTCATTGCACTTCAAAAAAGTAGGTCGATTCCGTTCGGTCCGTATCGGCCTTTCCTACCGAGCCCTCGGGGTCGATGTTCCCGATGGCGTCTTGTGGTTCTGGATCGGGAGCCATTCAGACTACGATAAACTTTTTAGCTAAAGAGACTATATTCAACCCATCACTTGCTCGCAAAACATAAGGGCGGGTTTGAAACCCGCCCCTACGGGAAAATCATCCTTTAAGGCTACTATCTTTTAAATTCTCTTCGATTCCCTGCGCTTCTCTTCCTAAATCTCCCCTGCCGCCAGTTGTTCATAGAGTTTCTGGTAGGCCTTGGCCGAGGCGCTCCAGGAAAAGTCCTGGGCCATGCCGTTTTGCCTGATCTTTTTCCACAGTTTTTTGTCCTGAAAGGCTTCGATGGCTTTGTTTAAGGCCTCCAGGAAGGCTGCGGCGGAGTATTCCGTGAACACAAAACCGGTGCCGGTGCCCTTGGCCGGGTCCACCGGGGTGACGGTGTCCACCAGGCCGCCCGTGGCCCGGACCACCGGCACGGTGCCGTATTTCATGGAATACATCTGGTTGAGGCCGCAGGGCTCGTAGCGGGAGGGCATGAGGAACATGTCGGACCCGGCTTCAATGAGGTGGGCCAACTGGTTGTCGAACGCGATCTTGACCCCCAACTGCCCCGGGTATTTCTGGGCTTCCGCGGTCAGCAGTTCGTGATATTTTTCCTCGCCGGTCCCCAGGATGACCACCATGGCCTTTTGGGCCATGAGCTCTTCCAGCACCTCGGCCACCAGGTCAAAGCCCTTCTGGTCGGCCAGCCGGGAAATGATGCCCAGGATGGGGGCCTGGGCCAGTTTCTGGTCCAGGTTGTAGGCCTCCATCAACGCGGTTTTGTTCTTGGCCTTGCCCTTGAGGTCCCTGGGACTGAAATTGGCGGCGATGAGCGGATCGGTCTCGGGGTTCCAATCCTCGTAATTGACCCCGTTGATAATACCGAACAGCACCTCCCGGCGATGCTTCAGCACCCCCTCCAGGCCGTAGCCGTACTCCGGCGTCTGGATCTCCTGGCTGTAGCCCCGGCTGACCGTATTCACCGCGTCGGCAAAAACAATGCCCCCTTTGAGGAGGTTGATTTTGTCGTAATATTCCAGGCCGTTCATGGAAAAAACCGTCCAGGGCAACCCCAGCAGCGGAAATTTTTCCCTGGGAAACAGCCCCTGATAGGCCAAATTGTGGATGGTGAGCAAGGACTTGGTCGCCGCGAAGACCGGTTCGAACATCCAGCGGTACTTGAGAAAGACCGGCACCAGGGAGGCCTGCCAGTCGTGGCAGTGGATGACATCGGGTGTGAAGTCCATTTTTTGGCAAAAGGGCAGCACCGCGGAACAGAAGAAGCTGAAGCGCTCCAGGTTGTCGAAGTAATCCCCTTTGGGAGTGCCGTATAACTGGCTACGCTCGAAGAATTCGTCCCGGGCCACGAAGTAAAAGGGGGTGTCTCCCTCGGCCGGGGTCAGAAGGTCGAAGCCCAGGGGGGCTTCGCCCAGCCGCCCTTCCAGGTCTTCGGCCAGGGTGACCACCCGAAGGTCTTTTTGTTGTATCTGCCCATAATAAGGCATCAGCACCCTGACGTCGGCGCCCAACTCCTTTAAGGCATAGGGCAACGTGCCCGCCACATCAGCCAGGCCTCCGGTCTTGGCGTAGGGTACCGCTTCCGAGACCACAAAGAGAACTTTCAGATTTTCCGCCACGTTGCCTCCTTTCTCAGGGGCTGACTTTAATACTTGTACACCAGTTCAATGTCGTTGGCCACCAGGCCCTTTTCGCCCTCGGACAGGGTGAATTCCAGGATATAATCCCGGCTGGGCAGGTTTTCCGGATTGATGCCGGGGGGCAAATCCTTCTCCATAAAAAAGACCGAGGCGTAGGGAGATTCATCCTGGCGGGTGTCGGTGACCCAGAGTTTGCCGAAGGTATGGAGAAAACGCAAAAACCCGTAAGCCCGGTCCAGAAAGTAGGCGCTGCAGATCCCCCGGACCCGGCTGCCCACTTCGCCCCAATTCGGGGCCCCGGCGTAGCGGATCGCAGTGGGCAAAAGCCCCGGAATCAGGTAGCCCGGGGTGAACAGATCCACTTCCCGGCGCAGCCGCACCGAGACATTGGCAAAGGCCAACAGTTCCACCCGGCAGCCCTTGTTTTGCACCATGGTCACGACGCTGTTAAAATCGCCGTCCCCGGTGAACAGGTAAATGAGGTCCAGGCGTTCCGACTGGGCGATGATGTCCAGGGCCATTTCCATATCCAGGTTAGCCTTGCCGTAGGTGCGCCCTGATTCATCGGTGTACCAGCGGATGGGTTTTTCCACCACCTTGAAGCCCAGGTCCCTGAGGGTCAGGATAAAATTCAGGGTGTTTTTATAAGCCGGGTCGGAAACGGCCCGTTCTTCATCGATGGCCACATAGGCGTTCAGGCGGATAACTTCATCGGCGTTGAAGCCGGCCATGCGCCGGATGACTTCATAGCGCATGCCGTAGCCGCCGCTGCGCATGATATTCATTGAGTCTACATATACTCCTACTCTTCGACAGCTCATACTATAACCGTAATCCTTTTGATAAAATTTTCTCTGTTTGACCCCGACCCAGGACCAAACAGGCCCTGGGTCCAAATCGGTGTCTTAAAATCTTTGGCGACCTCCGGCCTGGGGAACATAGGGCTCGGCGTCGGTGAGGACCCGGCCCAGATGGGCCAGCCTTTCTTTAAGGTAGCGGGGCAGTTGGGGCAAAACCGCGCCGAATTGGGGCTCATACCAGCCCAGGTCGGTGATCTCCCGGGACGCCAGACAGGCTTCGATCCGGGCCGCGTCGGGCCACGCCAGATCATCGCCTCCGGCCAGGTGAAAACCGTAGAGATCCAGAAAGCTGGCGACGAAGGCGGTATAAGCCCATACCCGGGGGAACACGGCCCGCAGGGTCCGGTTGATTTCGGGCATCAGGCGCCCCAGGATGTTGGCCGAACCGGATTGGACGGCCGCCAGCCCCCGGGGAGCGAGTTTCCGGCGCACCAGTTCAAACATCTCCCGGGTGAACAGGAGACTGGCCGGTCCCTCCTCCAGAGGCTCGGTGATATCCAGGATGATAATGTCAAAGGAGCCGTCGGGCTGCTCCGCCAGCCAGGCGCGGCCATCGGTGAAGACCAGCTGCGCCCGGGGATCGTCGAAAGCGCCCCGGTGGAAGGTGGGGAGCAAGCGGCGGCAGACGTCCACCAGTTCTTCATCAATGTCCACCATCACCACCTGGGCCACCGGCGGGTGGCGCAACACCTCCCGGAGGGTGGCGCCTTCGCCGCCGCCCAGTATCAGGACCCGGCGGGGGTCCGGATGGGCCACCAGGGCCGGGTGCACCAGGGCCTCATGGTAGATGAATTCGTCAAGCTCGGCGGACTGGAGCCGCCCATCCAGAACCAGGGCCTGGCCCCACAAGGAGCTTAAAAAAATTTCATAGTCCTGGAAGGAGGTGCGGCCCGCGGCCAGAACCTTTTCTTTTTTGACCGCGGTGAGATCGCCGGGGCTTTCCTGGTCCAGGAACCAATCTCCGGCGGGCCAGTCGGGGGGGCTTTTTTTCTGTGCTTCTGCCATGATCCTGATGGAGTTGTCGGTCGAATTCGTAGGCAGTGTAAAGAAAAATGACGCAACTCGCAACCCTTACCGATAGCCTGACCGCCTCACCATCAAGAAAATGTGCCAAACTCCGGGGTTGATACCTTGCTGTTTTGAACAGTTAAAAAAAGGTATGGTGCACCGGGCGACCTGAGGCTTAACCGTTGAAAAACTCCCGCACCGCGGCTACTACCGCGTCCTGCTGGACCTCGGTCAGGGTGGGAAAGAGCGGCAGGGTGACCAAACGGGAGGCAACTTCTTCGGTTTGGGGCAGGCCGTGGTCAAAGTCGGGGGGCCACAAGCTTCGGTAATAGGAAAACTGGTGTATGGGGGGGTAGTGAATGGAGGTCTGGATGCCCTTGTCGGCCAGAGCGGCCATAAGTCCGCCCCGGTCCGAGCCTGCGGGCAGGACGATCGGAAACAGGTGGCAGGCGGAATCCTCCAGATGATGGGCAGCAAAGGGGATAATAAGGTCGGCTAGATCCTGGAGCTTCTCCCGGTAGCCGCGGGTGAGCTCCCGGCGCCGGGTGTTGGCGGCCGGCAGTTTTTGCAACTGGACCCGGCCCAGCGCGGCCCGCATTTCGTCCAGGCGGTAATTGAACCCCAGGGCGGTGACGTCATAGCTGAAGCTGTGACCCCGGTGACGGTCCCAGGTGAGGGTGGTCATGCCGTGGGAGCGGGCCCGCCGCACCCGAGCCGCGAGCTCAGAGTCGCTGGTCACCACCAGGCCGCCTTCGCCGGTGGTCATATTTTTATTGGCGAAAAAGCTGAAGCAGCCCGCGTCCCCCAGGGTGCCCAGCATTTGGCCGCCCGCGGCGGAATGGTACCGCGCTCCCGGAGCATGGGCCGCGTCTTCGATAACCCGGAGATCATGTTTTGGGGCCAGGGCCCTGAACTCATCCAGGGCGCAGGGGTAGCCGGCGTAGTGCACCACCAGGAGCGCCCGGGTCAGGGGAGTGATTTTCTGGGCGGCGTCTTCCACTGACAGGGTCAAATCGTGGGGGCCGCGCACATCCACGAACACGGGCCGGGCCCCGGTGTAGAGAATGGCGTTGGCCGTGGCTACAAAGGTGAGCGCCGGGCACAGCACCTCGTCCCCTGGCCCCAGGCCCAGTGCTTCACAGGCCAGGTGGATGGCCGTGGTGCCGTTGGCCACCGCCAGGGCATGGGGCACCCCCAGAAAGCGGGCAAATTCCGCTTCGAATTGCTGGGTTTGGGGCCCCATGGAGAGCCAACCGGAGCGCAAGACCGCGGTGACCGCGTCAATTTCCTCCGGCCCCAGGGTCACATCCGTCAAGGGTACTTGCCAGTCGGTCATGGGAAGCGCCTCAAATATTGTACCTCTCCGGTTTATAGCGTTCCCGGTGCCGCCCGATGAAGTCGATGGTGGCCTGCAGCCCTTCCTCCAAACTCACCCGGGGCTGCCAGCCCAGGAGATTTTGAGCCTTGCGGTTGTCGCACAAAAGCTCCATGACCTCGCTGTCCGGGGGCCGGAACCTGGCCTCCTCGTGGACAACCTTCTTCCCGCCCCCCAGAAGGTCGGTGATCCGGTGGGCGACCTCCCCTATGGAAACATCTATCCCGGAGCCCAGGTTTATTACCTCCCCGACCGCGGCCGGACTCTCGGCCATTTTTATGAAGCCGGCCACCGTATCCTGAACAAACAGAAAATCCCGCCGGGGAGTTAGAGTTCCCAGGCGGATGACCTCATCATCCAACGCCTGGCAGATGATGGTTGGAATGACCGCGCGGGCCGATTGCCGGGGACCGAAGGTATTGAAAGGACGGAGCGTTGCCACGGGTACCCCGAAGGACAAATGATAGCTCTGGGCCAATTGATCGGCGCCGATTTTGCTGGCCGCATAGGGGGACTGGCCCCGCAGGGGATGCTGTTCGTCGATGGGGGTATATTGGGCCGTGCCGTAAGTTTCGCTGGTGGAGGTGTGGACAAAGCACTCCACTGCGGCGCGGCGGGCCGCCTCCAGGAGGTTCAGGGTGCCGGTGCAATTCACGGCCACGAACTGCGCCGGAGCCTTATAGGAATAGGGGATGGCAATGAGCGCGGCCAGGTGGAAGACGACCTCGCAGCCCTCCACCAGAGGCAAGGTCCAAAAGGGGTCGGTGATATCGCCCGGGAAGATTTCCAGGTTGGATTTAACCTGCGGGGGCACAAGTTCGAGCAAGCCCCAGTCGTTCCTGGAATTATAGCGCACCGCGGCCCGCACCCGGGCCCCCAGCTCCACCAGGCGCTCGGCCAGATGGCTGCCGATAAAACCGCCGGCACCGGTCACCAGGACTTTTTTGCCTACCCAAGTCATCGCGCCTCACAAAAAATCAGCCTCTTAAAACCCGAAGGGGATCGACCTCTACCTTAGCACGTTTTCGGCCAATTTTGTGGATCTATCAAGGTTGGCGGCGGTGCAGCGCAAAAAAAACCGGCAGGAGGGAGGGGAGATGGGGGAGGTTCCTGCCGGCGAGGGGGAGGAAAATCGAGTTTTCCCTAGTATGGTTAAGTTTTGTTCACTATATATCAATTCGGTCTGCCAATCAAGTCCTTCCAAAAGAAAAAAATTAATTTTTTCATTAAATTCTTCTTCGGCCTCTCCTTGTTCTTCTTAGGGGCTCTCAGGGGCGCAGCCAGCCTTTCTCTTAGGCCTCCAACGGAGTTAACCCGGCCTCGGGGGTTAGGCCTCCTCCTACATTTTTTCAGTAACCTTCGAACTCTCCCGACGTCCGCTCAGGTCTTTTGGGGGCTGAAGCGAAAAAGTTTTTTTAAGGACCACCCCTGGGGCACCAGGGGGAGTTCCTTGAGGGTGCGCCACCAGAAATATAAGGCCACACCGGCGAAAAGAATATCCCCCAGATAAGGAGCCAGCGCCGGGTTTAGATGGGCGGTGAAGGCCAGGCGCCAGGACGCGGTGAACACTACGTAATAAATGAGAAAGACGAGCAGTCCCATGATGAGCCCCCAGGAGCGCCCGTGTATCCTGGGGCTGAGTCCCAGGGGAATGGCCAGCAGGCACAGCAGGAATGCGCCCAGGGGTAAGGCGAAGCGCTGGTGCAGCTCCACCACCAACCGGATGTAGCGCTTGGACCCGGGGGCCGCGGCCCGGATGCCTTCCTTTAATTGCCGCAGGGTCATTTCCCTTTCGGATATCTGGCCCGTCGAGGCGAAATTGAACAGCCGCAGGGGGATTTCATAAGACTTGAATTTCACGGTCTGGCGATGCCCGAGTTCGGTTCCCCAGCGCAGGAGCCAGCCATCGGAGAGGCGCAGCAGCATGGACTCCTGGGCCGGTTCATACCGGATCCTGCCCCTTTGGGCATAAATGGTCTGAGGATTATCTTCTTCCTGCCAAACATTAACCAGCACGCCCTTCAGCTCGCCCTGGGGCTCAACCCGGTTGACGAAGAGCATGAGATTCTGAAAGTCGGTGTTGAAGGTCTGTTCCTGCAGTCCGACATCGGCCCGCCTTTTGACCACCTCGGTTAACAGTTCCCGATTGGACTTCTGGCCCCAGGGGCTGCCATAAGTGGTGAGAAACAGCGTGAGAAAAGCCACGAGGAGGCAAAAACCCAGGATTGGGGACAGCAGGCGGAAATAGCTCAGGCCCGCGGTCTTCAAGGCCATCATTTCATAGTCCACGGACAGGCGCATGAGGGCCAGGATGATGCCCACGGTCGCGGCCATGGGCAGGGTAAAGACCAGGAGATAAGGGAACAGGTAGAGCGTGGACGCAAGGATCTGCCCCAGGGCGACGCCTTTGACCAGAATCATCCGGGTAACGATGAGGAGGCGGCCGGAAAAAACTATGATGGTGAAGGCCAACAGGCTCACCAGAAAAGGTGCAATAATTTCGGCAATCAGGTAGCGATGAATAATAAGGAGCATGGTGAAATCGAAACCGGGGGCTCGCTGGTCAAGTCTTCTGCAACAGCCTCATTTTCGGCGAGAACGGACCAAAAGACAATCTTTCTGTTGGGCCAAAATCTCATATTCCCTGGGTAACTGCGGTTTGAGCCAGGAAAATTCCTGGGGCTGCACATAAAAAAACACCAGGGGCCGAGACGCGGTAAAGACGGATAGTTGGTCGAGATTTTTAAAAAACAGCCCGCTCTCGGGGGCCAGCCGGCGCCCGAAGTCGAGTTCGGTGCGAAACTCCAGCAGATGAAAAACCTGGCGGCTGTAGAAGCTGAGACCCTGGGAATAAAGATAGACCCCCACCAGTGCCGCACCGGGCTGCCAATGGTTCCGAAGGGTCAGTCCCAACTCCCTGGGGGAGCGCTGAGCGGCCAGGGGCTCCATGCCCAGGGGTAAAATGGCTCCCAACAGGAGCGCGCCCACCAGCAGGATTTCCAGGCGCCGGAACACCAGCACCAAGGTGGGAATCAAGGCCAGCAGAATCAGGCAGATTTTCAGGTAAGGTTCCAGCACAACGCCCTGGCGCACCAAGGGCATCAGGGCCGCGACCGGCCGGAAATAAAGGACCACCAGGAGCCAGCCGACTGCAGCCCAGATCATCAGGCTCCACCAACAGCCCCTCACGCTGCGCAGGTTCGTTCCCCTGGAGTGGAGTTCGGCCAAGGCTCCTCCCAGCAACAGGGCCAGGGGCAGGAGCGCGGGCAGGATGTAGGGGGACAACTTGCCCGGGATAGGGAAAAAAAGGCCACCACCACCCCGGCCCACAGCAGCAAAAAAATCCGATCCGCGGCCTCATAGGGAGCGCGGCGGCCCAGGACCCAGGGCACCAGGCCGGTCCAGGGCAGCAAAAGTACCAGCAGGACCGGGCCGAAATACCACCAGGGTTCTGCATGATAGGAATAGGACGCTCCCTCCAGGTAGCGCTCCACATGATGCTCCCACAAAAAAAAGCGGGGGAATTCCGGGAAACGCCAAGTCACGTAAACAAACCAGGGCAAAACCAGCACGGCCAGCAGGACCCAGCTTTGCGGTTGCACCAAGTGCCCAAGGGCTTGCCGTCCCCGGAGCACAGCCGCCAGGCCCCAGATGAGTCCGGCCAGCACCAAGGCCACCGGTCCTTTAACCAGCACCGCCAGGGCCAGGGACAGGTAAGCCCAGGGCCACAGACGCGGC
>CAZLRL010000063.1:0-261 GCA_964561645.1 uncultured Desulfobacterales bacterium | reverse complement strand
TTACAGGCTAAAACCGGCTGCCATCGCCGTATATCCCATGTACCGCGGCCTGGCGCGGCTCAAGGCCAGATAGCCCAGGCCAACTCCCAGATTGAGGAACAGAGCGAAGACCATGTCCAGGGTCAGGAGGCGGGCCAGGATGAAGTAGCCCCCGGTGGTGGCCAGGACCAGGGCGGCCCAGAAACCCGGGCCTTCGCCCCACAAGACCCGTCCCAGCCCGTAGGCCAAATACACTCCCCCCAGGGCCGCCAAAGCCGCGGG
>CAZLRL010000062.1:0-9811 GCA_964561645.1 uncultured Desulfobacterales bacterium | reverse complement strand
ATTCATCATTTTCGGGGTCTTGATTTTTGTCTTTATCCTGGGACGCGTCGGCGCCAATGATCCGGCCATCCTCATGGCCGGGCCGGACGCGGAACAAGAAGACATAGAGGCCATCCGGGAGGTTTACGGCCGGGAAGCCAAGCCCCAGGGCATCGGCGGCGGCACGGTGGCGGCCTTTTTTCGCCAGCGGGGCCTGCCCGCGGCCGTGTGGATGACCGTGACCCACTCGGCCCACCAGCCCAATGAATATTGTCTGGTGAGCAACCTGGTGGGCGATGCCCGGGTCCTGGCCCACGTGTTTCTGTCGGAGGGGTGATTATTTCAGATGGTCCCATTGGGGTAGTTCCTGCTGGTATTCCCAATGGTCTTCGTCCACGATGAGGTAAAAGTCGATGTCCTCGGCCAGCATTTCGGCCCATTCCTCCCGGGCGGCCGCGGGGTCGGTGGAGCCCAGCCAGGGCCGAAGGGAATATTCCTCCTGAAAACCCGGATGACGCAGGAGTTCCCGGGGGTTGTCGTCCAGGACCAGATAACATTGCACATCCATAAACCGTCGAATTATTACCGGATAAGCCATGTGCTTTCCTTGGGGCGGATTTTTGATTTGTTTCTATGAAAAAATTTGGCAAACTGCAAGACCATGAGTGGAACTGCCTGCCCGATTAAAAAATCTTTGGCTTTAAGCGGCCTGCTGGTCTGGCTCCTGGTGCTTCTGCTGGGGCTGGCCTGGGGCTGCGGCCGGATTCGACCCGTGCCGGAGGCCTTCCAGCCGGAAGCATACACGCCGGTTACCATCTCGCAACTCCAGGCTCCCCGGAAGGCGGGCCTCACGTCCGGGCAAAAAGTCCGGGTGGAGGGGTTTTTCTGGCAGTACCTGGATTATGACCCCGACCTGGTGGCCAACTATGCCACCATGGTCAGCCATCCCGTGGCCTGGAGCCGGCTGCGCTGGGCGGCTTTGTATCAGCAGCGCCAGATGTGGGGCTATTATGACCGCCTGGCCCTGACCCGGCAGCAGCAGGTGGATTGGACGCTCAGACGCCTGGAGCAGGTGCGGGTCTATGGGCAATTGGCCCCCCTGGGATGGGGGGTCCTGTATCTGCAGGCCCATCGTCTGGAGCGGCTGGAAGACCCGGTGGACCGGAAGCTTCTCCCCCCGGTGGTGCCCCAGGAGTCCCCCACCTTATGAACCTTCTGGATCTGGGCGTCCTCATCCTCCTGCTCCTGGTAACGCTGCGAGGTTATTTTCGGGGCCTTTTCCAGGAATTGGCGGTGCTGGTGGGCCTGGTGGGAGGACTGGTGGTCGCGGCCCGTTTCTATCTCGACGTGGCCGCTCTCCTCCTGCCCCTGCTGAAAAGCCTCTTCTGGGCCCAGGTGCTGGGCTTCGCCGTGATCCTGGTGGTCTTTTACTGGGTGGTGCGCCTTTTGGCCTACGTACTGCAAAATCTCCTGTATCATCTCTACCTGGACATGTTTGACCGTTTGCTGGGCGCCTTTTTCGCCCTGCTCAAAGGCGCTCTGATCCTGGGGCTGGCCCTCCTGCTGGTGGGGAGCTTCGTTCCCCGGGACAACCGCCTCCTCCAGAACTCCCGCACCAGGCCCATCCTCGTCGACCTGGCCCGGCGCACCCTGGATCTGTTGCCGCCGGATTTCAAGGAGCGCTTGAAAGAGTACCTGGAGAGGGTTCCTTTACCCAAGGAAGAAAAGCAGGTTGAGGGGGCGGGGGAAAATGGCAGTCCTGCATCGAAACCGGACAGGTCGTGTAGGGTGCGCTCTGCGCACCATGATTTATTTCGGCAAAAAAGGCAGCCACGGGCTCCGGATCGATTTGGACGAAATCTTCAATATTCAAAATGTAAAGATGCGGAAGGCGGGATGCGCTTCGCTTTCCCGCCCTACGGCTTATGGTTATGACTGAAAAAAAACCTGACTTAGGCCCGGCGATCATCGAATTCGTGGCCATTATCCGGCGTCTGCGCGGCCCGGGCGGCTGTCCCTGGGACGCCAAGCAAACCCCGGAAACCCTGAAAACCTACGTCCTCGAAGAAGCTTACGAACTGATCGAGGCCCTGGACTTAAAGGACCCCGACAAGATCCGGGAGGAGCTGGGGGACCTTCTGCTCCATCTGGTGTTCATCAGCGATCTGTACGAGGAACGGGGGGAGTTTTCCTTTCATGACGTGGTGCGGGGCATCGCGGCCAAGATGGTGCACCGCCACCCCCACGTGTTCGGCGACGAAAAAGCCGAAACCCTGGAGGACCTGCGCCGCCTCTGGGAGCAGGCCAAAGCCCGGGAGGGCAAAGGCAAGGATACGTCCGGTACTTTAGGGGAAGTCTCTTCCGCCTGGCCGGCCCTGACCCAGGCCCAGCGGCTGGGGGAGGCCGCGTCCCGGTTGGGCTTCGACTGGCCCAGCGTGGAGGGGGCCCTGGAAAAGGTGGAGGAGGAATGGCAGGAGTTCCGCCGGGCCCTCACCCTGCCTCCCGATCCGGCCTGGGAAGAGGAGCTGGGGGACCTGTTGTTCGCGCTGGTCAACGTGGCCCGCTTCCTCAAAATCGACTCGGAAAACGCACTCAGGCGCACGGTCTATAAATTCATCAAGCGGTTCCACGTGGTGGAGCGCACCCTGGCCAAGGAAGGCAAAACGCCGGAGACCGCCACCCTGGAGGAAATGGAGGCCATCTGGGAGGCGGCGAAGAGGAAATGACTTTTGAAAATCTATATGTTTCGCGGTTTTTAAACCTTTACAACATCCAGGAAATGAATTCCTATTGACTAAATGTTAAGCTCTTGCTATCTCTTCATAGAGAATTTCGCAATAATCGGTACAGCCGGGTTGTAGAGCGGTGACTTAGTGGAATCAGTGGTTCTAATTTCCATGCAAAATGAGAAATTAACGAAGGGTATAAAATGACAACCTACCCCAAAAATTTTATCACTCAAGTGATAGCCCGGGTGGATTTTCAACCAATCCTCAAGTTGAAAAATGAAGAACCCTATGAATTTCAAGAAGCCCTCCGAGAAGAGTTCCCCAGATTTGAAAAAAAGGAATCCATTGATATAGACCTTCCAATGAAACCTGAAGAAGGCTTTCCTTCATTTCCTGAAAAAATACCCACTTGGCGATTTATAAACAAAGATCAGACTGATAAGATTAGTTTAAATTATAAAGTTATAATTTTTAGTTCGAATAAATATACAAATTTTGAGTCATTTTTTCCAAAAGTTGAATTAATGTTTGAAAGCTTTGATAAAATTTATCATCCAGGAATCATTAATAGAATAGGATTGAGATTTATTAATGAAATTAAATTAAAAGGCAATCCATTGGATTGGGGTGGATACATTAATAAAAATCTTTATAGCATTATTAATGCGTTTCCAGAACTGTCAATATCTCGTGCAATGTCTCAATTGCATATTAATCGTGAAGATCATAAAATAATTTTTCAATTTGGTATTTATAATAGTGAATATCCAAATACAATTTCTCAAAAAGAGTTTATTCTTGATTATGACTGTTCTTCCAAAGAAGAGTGTGAGCCAGAAGTTGTATTATATAAATTAAAACTATTTTATGAAGATATAAAGATGCTTTTTAAACAAAGTCGAGGAGAAAAACTATTAAATATTATGAAAGGAGAGGCTAAATGAAAGATTACAAAAAGACGTACTGTATAGAGGGGGGGTATTTCGATTGCCCGAAAACTCTTCCGCCGGTGATTGAGAAAAAAGAGGATAAACGAAGTGAAGTAATTTCTCGTGAATTACCATTATCAACGGATCACTATAGCAAGTCAACTGTGAAAAAACGTACAACAATAATATATGATAGAAAAAAGTAGGAGTAATAGATAGTAGGTTTTAGATGTATTTGGTTCGAGAAACTCCGCTCATTAGACCATGGCAAGGAGATATTTACAAAAATATTAGAATCATAAATGATATTATATTAGAATATGACTCAGAAGGTTATTTAGAAAAGGCTTCTATTGATGATGCTGTTTATAATTATGCTGTCATTTTGACACAAGAATGTGAGTTGGAGCAAGATTATTCAAATAGAAAAGATAATTCTGAATATCGGTATTATCGCAGGGCTAAGCAAATTGAGGTTAAACATGATAAATATATCCCAATGATATTGTTGGCCCCGGCATACTTAGCTGAGACATTGAAAGATGGAGATCATCTTATTGATGAATTTGAACTGAAAATGGCAAAATATGGTGGAAAAGATTGGGCTAAAATAGTAACTAATGAAAATAAAAGATATCATTATCTTAAAACTAATGCCAATTTAAATGTGCCTAATCTAATCATTGATTTTAAACATTACTTTACAATATCAAGGGATGTCTTTTTTGATAAATATCTTAATAATTCATATCTTGCATCTATTACAATATTATATCGTGAAGAATTGTCTCGCCGCTTTTCTAGTTTTATATCGAGAATTGGAATTCCAGATAATGTGAAAGATACTAAAATGCTAACAGATTCATTATATTCAATTTCCCCACCTAATGATATTTCCTTTCAGTTAATTCCATACTGGATTTAAGTAACTTTTCGATCATTGTTGAACCCAAATTTCCCTATTTTAAATAAGGGGATTTCCGGGCGGTATTGGGCTTGTCAGGCGGAGTCGAAAAAGTTATTATACAATGTTAATTATGACCAAGAATGGGGTTAACAGGCGATGAAGCCGAGCCGGCCGCGGGGGGCCCTGTCCCTCCCCAAAATTCTGCTTTTTATTGCGGCCGGCGCCATTCTTCTCTCCCTCTTGTTCTACGCCTCCTGGCAGCGCCTGAATCAGAAGGTGGAAGACATCCTCAAGGCCCAGTTCAACCAACAGCAACTGGAACTGGCCCGGAAGATCGCCGACAACGTCGAGGCCTACTTCGATTACCTGGAAAACGAACTTTTGGCCTACCCCTGGCGCTTCCGCCTCGTGGCCCTGAATTCCCCCGATTTTAACGCCTATATGCAGGCCCGCTTCCGGGACATGCACCGCCTGGGCATCCTGGAGATCACTTTGTACGATGGGGCCGGACGGCCCCGGCGGTTCTGGCGGTCGGATAATATCGTCGCGCCCCCGGAAAGCCAGGAAAAACTGTCTCCCACCATCCTGGCCTGGGCGCAGGCCCCCGGCAACCAGGGCCGCCTCTACCTGGGGGAAGTGCACCGCGCCACCGAACCGCCCTGGCAGGGTCGCCTGGTAATGCCTTTTTACACCGGCCTTTTTACGTCGCCGGCGGACTCTGACCCTTATGGGGTCCTGAAGCTTTTAATCGACCCTTTATTCATTGCCAACAAGGTGACGGCCGGGGTGCGCTCCGGGGACACGGGCTATCCCTGGATCATCGACCAGAACGGCATTTTTCTGGCCCATTATGAAAAAGAGTTTGTGGGCCGGGAGGCCCTGGAGGAGAGGCGCAAACGCAGTCTTGATATCACTTTTCCCGGCTTGGCCGCGCTCCAGGCCAAGCTGCTCAGCGGCCAGGAAGGCACGGGGGGCTACATCTCCGGCTGGCACCGTCAGAGAGTGGGGGTCATACCCAAGCTCGCCGCCTATACGCCCATCAAGTTTGACAAGGGCCTCATCAGCGATGTGACCGACGTGGAAGACCCGTCCCACAACCTCTGGGGCGTGGCGGTGGTGGCGCCGGTGGCCGAAGTGGCCGGTCAGGTGAGCGGCATCATGCACCAGGAGCTTTTCCTGGTGGCCCTGTTTTTACTGGTGGTTATTCTGGCCACCGTGGGTCTGATCGCGGTGGCCCTCAACTGGAACAAGATCCTCTCCCGGGAAGTGGAGCTAAAAACCGAGGAACTGCTCGAATCCCAGGAGCGCCTGGTGCGCTCCGAGAGTTTTGCCGCGGTGGGTGAAGCCGCGGCCTATGTCAGTCATGAAATCAAAAACCCGCTTATGGTCATCGGCGGGCTGGCCCGGCAAGTGGAGCGCACCATTGAGGACGGCGTGGCCATCAGGCAGAAATTGCAGATTATCCAGAGCGAAGTCCAGCGTCTGGAGAATTTTCTGGGAGATCTGCGAGATTTCACCCGGCCGCCGGTGCCCAGCAAACAAGAGGTGGATCTGAACGAAATCATCAAGGAAGTGGACGAGCTTATGCAAGAGCAGGCCCAAAGCCAGGGCGTCACGCTGCAGGAGCGCCTGGACCCGCACCTTCCCGCCCTCCAGGCCGACCCCAATCAGATGAAACAGGTGCTCCTGAACCTGGTCAAAAATGCCCTGGAAGCGGTGGACAGCGGCGGCCGGGTGACCCTCTCCAGCGGCACCGAAGACCGGCAGGTCTGGTTCGCAGTGGAGGATAACGGCGGCGGTATGCCGCCTGAGGTCCTGGAAAAGATCTTCAATCCCTTTTTCACCACCAAAGAGAAAGGCACGGGTCTGGGCCTGGCGGTGATCCACAAGATCGTGGCCGACCACCACGGCGAGGTCAGTGTAAACAGCAGGCCCGACCAGGGCACCACCATCCGGGTGAATCTGCCTTATTGAGATAGTATTTATGGCTGAACCAGTACCTGCCGTGCCGACCCCGGACCGGCTGAAACGCCGGCGGGAAAAACTCCTCATCGGCCTGCTCCTGCTGCTGGTGGTGGTCCTCACCAGTGTGGAGATCTACCTGGTGCGCCAGGGAGGCTACCCTTTCACCGGCAGTCTGCTGGTTTTCGGCCTCCTGAACATCAATGCCATTCTCTTTCTGCTGTTTACCTTTCTGGTGTTCCGGCATCTGGCCAAGCTCTTTGTGGAACGCCGGGCCAAGGTCTTCGGTTCCCGCCTGCGCACCCGGCTGGTGCTCACCTTCATCAGTCTGGCCCTGATCCCCACCCTGTTCATGTTTTTCATCGCCTGGCAGCTTATTTCCGGCCGCCTGGAGTACCAGTGGGACAACCTGGTCAAGGACACCCTGGAGCAGACCCTGGCCCTGGGGAGGGTGTTCACCCAGGGCTTGCAGGATAAACTCCAGGCCGCGGGCGACCTGTGCCGCCAGGACCTGGAAAGCCAGGGGCCCTGGTGGCTGAAAAAAGAAGCGGCTTTGACCTCCCGCCTGGCTGCCTGCGCGCAAACCTATCAGCTCACGGCCCTGGAAATCGTCACGGCCCAGGGGGGCAAAATCGCGGCCACCGAGCCTCTTATCCCGGAGGGCCAGGCCAGCCCCGAGCTGCCGCGCCTGACGCCCGAGGAGCTGGAACAAGGCGGGTTCCTGCGCCAGGCCGTGCCCCAGGGGGTGCTCATCCGCCGGGTGGTGCCGCTGAAATCCCCGGGGCCCAATGAAAAAGCCTATCTGGTGGCCAACCAGCTCTTCCCCGGCTCGCTGCTGCACGGGGTGGTGGAAACCGAAGCCCAGGCCAAAAAGGTGCGCTATTCCCAGCGGCTGTTGCGGCCGGTCCGGGTGAGCCATTACCTCACTTTGGTGATTGTCACCCTGCTGACCATTATGTCGGCCATCTGGCTGGCTTTTTACATGGCCCGGGAGATCACCACCCCCATCCGCCAGTTGTCCGAAGGCACCCTGAAGGTGGCGGGCGGGGACTATGACTTTCGCATCGACGAGAAAAGCAAGGATGAGATCGGTTTTCTGGTGCAGTCTTTCAACAAGATGACCCAGGACCTCCAGGCCAGCCGGGCCCAGTTGGCCCAGGCCCTGGCTCAATTGCGCCAGAGTCTGGCCGATCAGGAGGCCCAAAAACGGTACATGGAAATCCTGCTCCGGAATGTGGCGGCCGGGGTCATCGGCGTCGACCCCGAGGGCCGGATTACCAATATCAACGACTCCGCGGCCCAGATTTTCCGGGTGAGCCGGGAGGAGATGCTGGGCCAACCGGCCCGCACTCTCCTGCCGCCGGGGGAGCACCAGGAGCTGATGGAATTCGCGGCCGCGGCCCGGCGCTCCGGCCGCACCATGGAAAAGCACATTCACCTGACTTATCCGGACAAGACCCTCTACCTGCTCCTCAAAACCACCGCGCTCAAAGGCGACAGCGGCCAGGATCTGGGGATGGTCACCGTGTTCGAGGACCTCACCGAACTGGAGCGGGCTCGGAGCATCGCACATGAAGTGAAAAACCCGCTCCCCCCCATCAAGCTGGCAGCCCAGCGCCTGCGCCGCCGATACCTGGGGAAAATCTCCGACGACGGCAAGGTCTTTGATGAGTGCACCCAGATCATCAGCGACCAGGTGGATGAAATCAAAAATCTGGTAAACGAGTTTTCCCAATTCGCCCGCCTGCCCCATCTGACCAGGGCCCCCCACGACCTCAACGCCCTGGTCCGGGAGGCCCTGACCCTGTACCAGGAGGTGCAGCCCCGGGTGACCTTGAAGTTTGAGCCCGATCCGGCGTTGCCCCTCATCCCCCTGGACCAGGAGCAGATGAAGCGGGTGCTGCTGAACCTGGTGGACAATGCCCTGGCCTCCATCCCGGACACCGGGGCCATCACCCTGTCCGTCCAGGGGGAGCCGGAGGCCGACCGGGTCAAACTTGTGGTGGCCGACACCGGCAAGGGCATCACCGACCGGGACAAGGGCCGCGTGTTTGAGCCCTATTTTTCCACCAAGCGGGGCGGCACCGGGCTGGGCCTGGCCATCGTTAATTCCATTGTCGCGGACCACGACGGGCAGATTCAGGTGGAGGACAATGAGCCCCAGGGCACCCGCTTCATCATCGAACTCCCCATGCGCCGAGAAGACCATGGCAGCCACGATACTCGTAGTTGACGACGAACCCCAGATCCTGCAGGCCATCTCCGGGCTGCTCCAGGACGAGGATTTCGAGGTGCTCACCGCGCCGGAGGGTGAGGCGGCGCTGAACGTGGTGCGGGAGGAACATCCGGACCTGGTGCTGCTGGACATTGCCCTGCCCGGCCGGGACGGGCTGGAGATTTTAAAGGACTTGAAAGACCAGCATCCCAGCCTGCCGGTCATCATGATCTCGGCCTACGGCTCGGTGGAAAACGCGGCGCAGGCCACCCGCCTGGGGGCCTATGATTTTATTGAGAAGCCGCCCCACGCCGATAAGATTCTGTTGTCGGTGCGCAACGCCCTGGAAATGGCCCGTCTGTCCGAAGAGAATCGGCGTCTCAGGCAGCAGGCCGCGCCGGCCCGGAAAATCATCGGCCAGAGCGAGGCCATTCAGCAGGTGCGGGAAATGGTGCGCCTGGTGGCGCCCACCTCCGCCAGCGTGCTGATCAGCGGCGAGAACGGCACCGGCAAGGAACTGGTGGCCCGGGCCCTGCATCACCTGTCGCCTCGGGCTCACCGCGCTTTTGTGGAGGTCAACTGCGCGGCCATCCCTGAGGACTTGATTGAAAGCGAACTTTTCGGCCACGAAAAAGGGGCTTTCACCGGAGCTTACAGCCGCCGTCAGGGAAAATTCGACCTGGCCCACGAGGGGACGCTGTTTCTGGATGAAATCGGCGACATGAGCCTCAAGACCCAGGCCAAGATTTTGCGCATCCTGGAGGAACAGCGCTTTGAGCGGGTGGGGGGCAGCCGCCCCATCCAGGTGGACGTGCGGGTGGTGGCGGCCACCAACAAAAATCTGGAGGAGGAAATTTCCCGGGGCACTTTTCGGGAGGACCTCTATCACCGCATCAACGTCATTCCCCTGCAGGTGCCGCCCCTGAGGGAGCGCCGGGAGGACATCCCCCTTTTGAGTCAATATTTTCTAAAAGAAGTGGCCCAGGAAAACCAGGCGCCGCCCAAAACCTTCACTCCCCGGGCCCTGGAGGTGCTGGCCGCCCAGCCCTGGCCGGGAAACGTCCGGGAGCTGAAAAACTTCATCTGGCGG
>CAZLRL010000061.1:0-9901 GCA_964561645.1 uncultured Desulfobacterales bacterium | reverse complement strand
GCTGGGAAAGGTTTTTTATAGGCCAGCGCCGCCCGGCGTTCCAAGCACGCTCTATAACTTCCTTGAAAAATTTCTGCTCCGGAAAGTTCCTTCCTGGGTAACGTTGTTAACTTGAGCACTCAAGATGAGGCGACACCCTTGCCTGTCATTCTGAGGGAGCCGGTAGGCGACCGAAGAATCTAGACCATTCACATCGCTCAGAAGTTGTAGGGTGCGCACTGCGCATCAAAATGGCGGGCGAGGACGCCCGCCCTGCCAGCCTTTTCATCATTTACGGGTGCTCAAAAGGCCCATGAGGAACTTCCTTGAAAAATTTCTTTGAACCTTATCCTGGTGGGGCGGCCGTCTCTGGCCGCCCATGGTCTCGGCGGGCACAGAGGCCCGCCCCACCGAAATTTTAAAGCTGTCGGGCGGGCTCTGCCCGCCGCTTCCTGTTTCGAAGCTCAGAGTTTATATATGGCTTACAGCTTATAGCCTTTATAGGGCGGCCCGTGGCCGCCGACCTTAAGCGAGGTGATCTTAAAGCTTATGGCTTATAGCCTTATTCTCCCACCAAGATTCACCCGCGGTGGTTTTTCCTCTAAGTGAACTTAATTTAAAATGAAGCATCATCATCGCTATACGGTGGTGCTTGCGAAAGGAGAGAAAACCTCATGGAGAAGCTCATCAAAGAATGGCTGGCCAATCCCTGGGTGATCAAGTTTCTGGTGGCCTTTGTGGGCCTGGTGGTGATCAGGCTGCTGGTGGGGTTCCTGAGACGCTCCCTGCCCCGCTATGCCGAAGATTCCCAGGCCCGCTACCGCGTCCGCAAACTGATTACCTATAGCGGCTATCTGGTGGTGCTGCTTTTCCTGGCCCTGGTTTTCCAGGACCGGCTGGGAGGGCTCACCGTGGTTCTGGGTTTGGCCACCGCCGGGGTGGCTTTCGCCCTCCAGGAAGTCATCGTCAGCCTGGCCGGCGGTGTTGCCATCGCCACCGGCAATTTCTACCACACCGGCGACCGGGTGAAGATCGGCCACACCACCGGGGATGTCATCGACATCGGCATCCTGGGCACCATCCTCATGGAGGTCGACGACTGGGTCGAAGCCGATCTGCCCACCGGCCGCCTGGTGCGGGTGGCCAACAGCCAGGTCTTCAAGGAACCCATCTTTAATTATTCCGTGGACTTCCCCTTTTTGTGGGATAGAATCGTTTTCCCCGTGAAATATGGCACTGACCACCGATTGGCCCGGGACATCTTCACCCGGGTCCTCGTAGAAGTTGTGGGTGAATACACGGACTACGCCAAACAGGCTTGGACGCAAATTGTCAAAAAATACTACATCGAGGAAACCATGATCGATCCCCTGGTCACCCTGTCCTTTACCGACAACTGGATTGAGTTATCCGGCCGCTTCATCACCGATTACCGCACGCGGCTCAGGACGGCGGACAAAATTTTCACCCGTCTGCTGGAGGAAATCGACAAAACCCAGGGGCAAGTGGGAATTGCCTCCTCCACCTTCGAACTGGTGCACCCGCCGCCGTTGGAGGTGCAGCTTACCGGCGCTAACCTCCAGGCCCAACCGGGCAAGCCTTTTTAGGGGTATCTGCCTCAGGAATAAACCACTGCGGGGATGTAATCCTGCCATCCTTTGCAGAACCTGGCCAAACCACAAGCCGTAGGGGCGGGAGTCTCGTACCCCTCCAATAGAGCCACCCGTAGGGGCGGGTTTCAAACCCGCCCACAATGGACCAACCCGTAGGGTGGGCGTCTCGCCCGCCTTCCGTGTTAATAGCTTGCCTGGGGTGGTCCTTGCCCACCAAATTCCGGGGCCACAAAATCCTGGTTTTTCCCCCTGCACCACCTTAAGAAAAGAACATATTGGTGGCACAGGTTTTTAACCTGTGCTGGCCCCGCCTGAAGGCCTGCTGCCACGTTTTTTGGGTCTGGCCCGGTATCAATAACGAAACACTGCCGCGGCCGGCGGACCGTCCGGCACCGCCTCGGGCTCCACGGAAAATACCGCGCCCCCCTTGAGCAGGGTCTCGGTGGCCGCCAAATCCAGCAAATCCTGAGCCCCGGGCCGGCCCTCCGGAAAACGCTCCAATTCGTCCCGCTGCGGATCATAGGCGCCCCATTCCTGTTGACCCGCGGCCACAAACAGCGACTCCACCCGGCCCTGGTGGGCCGCGGCCACGATGTCCTTGAGCTCATGGGAGATCTTGGCGGTTCCCCCCAATTCCCGGTATTTGGTCTCAGCCTCCCGCCGCACCCGGTTGAAATAAGGCTCCGCCACCTTCCAGGCCTGGCGCTGCAACTTCTCGGGGTTCACATTTTCGGGATTGCCCGCCACCCCCTCCGGGAGCAGATACTTATATGAACTCGCTTCGGCAAATATGGGCAGCAGGTAGTCCACTCCCGCCACCACCAGCGGGGCCTGTTCGTGGCGCAGGATGTCATGCAGGCCCCGGTCCAGGTGCTGGCAGAAGCGCAACAGATTGGTCTTCTCATCGTCGGTTCCCACGCCGTGGCCGTGAAACATGGCGGCCCGGTCTCCGGTGACCTTCTGGGTGCCGGTGTGGAACTGCAACTGCTTCTGCGGGTCATCGTACTTGAGGGCCTCATCCAGGCTCTTGGGCACCCCCTCCAGGTCCACTTCGCTGACACTGAATTGCGAGGCCAGAAATAACCGCACCTTATCCTGACTCAAGGCCAGAATATAGAATTTGCTGCTGCCCACAAACTCGAGCAGCGGCTTGAGATGAAACCGTTCGCTCACTACCACCAGCTCCGGAACCTTCAAGGGCATTTGATAAAGGCGGACAAATTCCGGGGCCAGAAAAACGGCCAGGCCGTCCTTCTGGCTTCTCCAGAAAGGCAGGTGCAACAGCCGACTCTCCGCGGGCTCAAGCATCTCCTTGGCCGCGGGCTTCCTGAGCCCCATTTTCAGCAAGGATTCTTCCGCCCGGCCCAATAAATTCTTCAGCCTGATGCGGTCCTGCTCCGTTTCAGTGAAAATGCGGTGGGTCGGCATATAAATGGACACACAGGGACCCGGCCGGATTTCGGCCAGGTTTTCTAACGCGGCAATAGTAAAAAGTGCCATCCACGGCCCTCCTTGCTTTTATCCTATTTTCGGTTTTCGGTAAAAAACCGGGAGCATAGGCTTTTTGCCTTTACTTCCGGTAGCACGGGCATCCTGCCCGTGCCTGACGGGCTGGAAGCCCGTCCTACCGTTCTATTTCACCGGGAGCACAGGCGTCTCGCCTGTGACGCCTTTGGGCTCGGGCCATCTTGCCAGTGCCTGGACGGGCTGAAAGTCCGCCCTGCCGTTCTATTTTGCCGGGAGCACAGGCGTCTCGCCTGTGATGCCTCTGCCCGACTTCGGGGTTGAGGAGTGGACTTGGGCCCGGGGGTCAAAATCCCATCCTCCAAACCGCAATCAGCAATCGCTTGAGTGTTTGCAATTAGTTTTGTGCTTGTCATTCTGAGGGAGCCGAAGGCGACCGAAGAATCTAGACCCTTCGCTGCGCTCAGGGTGACAAAACGACTTGCGCCAGGACCTCGATTTCGGGTCCCAATTTGCCCGCCAAACCCTTTTTACTGACCACTGACCACTGATCACTGCTTACTGATCACTGTTTCCCTGCCCCTCCGCCTCGGCTATGATCTGCTTGATTTTGATGACGCTGTCCGGGTTGAGGGAAATGGAATCAATGCCCTGCTGCACCAGGAACCGGGCAATTTCCGGGTAGTCGCTGGGGGCCTGGCCGCAGATGCCCACTTTGGCGCCGCTCTTGTGGGCCTTGGCGATCAGCTCCGCGATCATGTTCTTGACGGCCTCGTCCCGTTCATCGAACAGCTCCGCCAGGATATCGGAATCCCGGTCCACCCCCAGGGTCAGCTGGGTCAAATCATTGCTGCCGATGGAAAAGCCGTCGAAGCGTTCGGCGAACTGCTCCGCCAGAACGATATTGGAGGGAATCTCTGCCATCACGTAGATCTCGAGACCGTTTTCTCCCCGCTTCAAGCCGTTGTCCGCCATGGTCGCCAGCACCCGGTCCGCCTCCTTCAAGGTGCGGCAAAAGGGCACCATGATAATGACGTTGTCCATGCCGATCTCTTCCCGGACCCTTTTTAACGCCCGGCACTCCAGGGCAAAGCCCTCCCGATACCGGTCGCTGTAATAGCGGGACGCGCCCCTGAACCCCAGCATGGGGTTGTCTTCGTGGGGCTCGAATTCGCTCCCCCCGATGAGGTTGGCGTACTCGTTGGTCTTGAAATCGCTCAGGCGCACCACCACCGGTTCCGGGTACTGGGAGGCCGCGATCTTGGCGATCCCCCGGGCCAGGTGGTCCACGAAATACTCGGTTTTGTCGTCAAAACCCTGGGTCAAATCCTCGATCTGCTGGCGCACCTTCTGGTCCTTCAGGCTGTCGAAACGCACCAGGGCCATGGGATGGACCTTGATGATGTTGTTGATGATGAACTCCATGCGGGCGAGCCCAATGCCTTCGCACGGCAGGCGCCACCACCGGAAGGCCGCGGCCGGGCTGCCGATGTTCATCATGATGCGGGTTTTGGTCTGGGGGATGCCCTCCAGGTTCACCTCTTTTTCTTCAAATTCCAAAATCCCCTCGTAGATAAAACCCTGGTCCCCCTCGGCGCAGGAAATGGTCACTTCCTTCCCGTCCGGCAAAACCTCGGTGGCCTGGCCCGTGCCCACGATCGCGGGGATGCCCAATTCCCGGCTGACAATGGCGGCGTGACAGGTGCGCCCCCCGTGGTCCGTGACGATGCCCGCGGCCCGCTTCATGATGGGCACCCAGTCCGGGTCGGTCATTTCCGTGACCAGGATGGAGTCGTCCCGGAACCGGTCGATATCGTGGGCGCTGCGGATGAGGCAAACTTTCCCCGCGGCGATGGCGTCCCCGATGCTCAGCCCTGACAGCAGGCGCTGCCCCGATTCTTTGAGGCTGTAGCTCTTCATCATGGTGGCCTCTTTCCGGGATTGCACCGTTTCCGGGCGGGACTGCACGATGAACAGTTCGCCGGAGTTGCCGTCCTTGGCCCACTCGATGTCCTGGGGGCGGCCATAGTGGTCCTCGATGGTCGCGGTCCAGCGGGCCAACTGGAGGATTTCCTCATCCTTCAACACAAAAGTGTTGCGCTCCGCCTTGGGGGTATCGGTATTTTTCGTGGCCTTGGTGCCCCCCTTGGCATAGATCATCTTTTTCTCTTTGGCGCCCAGAACCTTTTCAATGATGGGCTTTAAGTCATCCTGCCCCAACAGCGGCTTGAAGGCCATGTACTCATCCGGGTTGACCGTGCCCTGGACCACGTTTTCCCCCAACCCGAAGGCCGCGGTGATGACCACCACGTCCCGAAACCCGGTCTCGGTGTCAATGGAAAAAATCACCCCCGCGCCCGCCAGATCGGAGCGCACCATTTTCTGCACCCCCACTGACAGGGCCACCTTCATGTCGTCAAAACCGTGCTCTTTTCTATAGGTGATGGCCCGATCGGTGAACAGCGAGGCGTAGCAGCGGCGGCAGGCCTCCATCAGGGCCGCTTCCCCGGTGACATTCAGAAAAGTCTCCTGCTGGCCCGCAAAACTGGCCTCGGGCAGATCCTCCGCGGTGGCGCTGCTGCGCACCGCCACGTCCACTTCCTCGGCGCCCGACCGCCGGCACAATTCCCGGTAGGCCTCCCGGATGTCCTGGGCAATATCCTCCGGAAATTCGGCGTGCAAAAAGAGGCTGCGGATGGCCTTGCCCACCTGGTCCAGCGGTTTCTTCCCATCTTTCAGGTCCTGGAGCTCCGCTTTGAGCCGGTCGGTCAGCTCATTGGCCTCCAGAAATTTCCAGTAGGCTTCCGAGGTGGTGGCAAAGCCGTCCGGCACCCGAATGCCCTTCTCTTTCAAGGCACTGATCATCTCCCCCAGGGAGGCGTTTTTACCGCCCACCACCCCCACATCACCGGAGCCGAGAGTTTCAAACCAGCGGACGTACGACATAGTCCCTCCATTTGGGGTCTCGTGGAAACTAATGGATATTCTTAATTTCTTTTTACCGAAAACCGAAAACGGTATTAATCACCCCCCGCATCCCAGATCCTGAAAAAACTGCTGCTCCGCTATCAGCCGGTCGATTTCCCGATGAAAATCCTCTAAAGTACCGGCATTCTGGACGGTGACGTCGGCCCGGGCCATGGCCTCCTCGAGCTGAAACAATTCTTGTTCACTTTTTTCCTGGGCTAAAAAATCCTCGTAGTTTTTCGGGTCCCGGGCCTCGCCCCGCTCCCTAAGACGTTCGAAGCGCAGCCGGGGATCGCCCACTTCGACGTGGATCAAGAGGAAATCGGCCCCGAGACGCTCTTTGAGCGCGTCCAGGTCAGTGGGCGTGCGGATACCGGTAATCCCCACTTTTTCCAGGCCCTTCTTATAAATTTCTTCAATGAGAGCTTTGATAAAAAAATCCGGGCCGTACTTGTCCACGTATTTCTGGGAAATCTCGTGCAGCTTATCCCGGCTGTACTTGACCCCTTCCAGGTGGGCCAGCTCCCGGGCCACGTCCCCCAAAGACAATATTTCCAGGCCGCAGCGCTCCTTCAGGTACTTGAGCAAAGCATCTTTGCCGGAGCCGTTCAGGCCCACCACCCCGATAACTTTTCTTCGCACCTTGGTGTTCTTCTGATTCATTATCCCGTCCTCACTCAGTTCTTCTCTGGACGCCGCCGGAAAATGGGCCAGGCAACCAGACCTCAGAGGCGACCTCGATTTCGTCCCGCGGGAGGTCGCCTCTCTGCCGGCAGAAATTACTGGAATTTGATCTTGACCGACTCGAAAGCCTCGTTCATTTTCTTTTCCGCGGGTTCCACAACCTCCTGGAATTGCTGCGGGGTCATGTCCCCCGACTGGATCATTTGCTGGATCGGCCCCTCGATTTCCCGGAACTGGGACTCCACTTCGCCCACTTCCTCTTCAACCTTGGGCCTCGATTCCGCCGCGTACTGAGCCGCCTTTTGCTTGAGTTCGTTCAGCGCCGCCTTCCACTCCGCTAATTTTTTCTTCGCCAACTCCAGATACTCTTCCTTGGTAGTCATGGTGTTCCCTCCTTTAATTTTTTAAGCTCCAGGCTTGAAACCTCTTCGTCTGCCCGTCATTCTGGAAAGGGAAAATTCGCGGTTTTAATAGGTGAATTTGTTCTTACAAGCAGTTGCTAACTCGCAAATCTGTTACCAGGTATCATTCTGAGCGAAGCAAAGAATCTCGTATTTTCAACAGGTTGAGGTCCTCACTTCATTCAGGCTGACAGAAAAATTGGTTTTAAAATTACTTCCAGTCTATTCTATTCGTTCTGGACTGCGTTCACGATTCCAGGAAAATAGTTCCGCACTAGGTTTTATCCTTGGGGAAGGGGGCCGGATTTAACAGCCCCTTGTCTCCGCTCCAAACCTGCCTCCACTACTTGAACTTTTCTTTGGCCGCCTGGACCGCGTAGCTTAAATCCTGCCAGGCCCGTTGGAGGCGGTCCATGATATCCTTCTGGGATTTTTCACTAAATTCCCGCAACTGCTGCATTCTGTCCTCAACTTTTTGGCGGCGACTTTCCAGATCCCCGACCCGCGTGTCAATTTCGTTTCTGAGATCGATATTGGCACCCGCGGCTTTGGCCTTGAGCCGGTCGATCTCGGCGGTCCATTCCTCTAACTTGGCTTGCAATTTTTCCAGATACGCCTCTTTATTTTCCAGCCTGGGCGGGCATCCTGTTAGGTTGATGATTTTCTCCGGTCCCCTCAGCTCCCGGTTGGAGCCCAAATACCTCCCCAACCAGGAGCCTGGGAACGGCAACCTTCAGCTTGGGGCTTCTATTGCTTAAAATTTAAAATTCATGTAGCGCACCATCAAGCCTCTTAACAAGAAATTCCTCATCCCCCTCTCCACCCGCTTGCGGGGGGAGAGGGTTTGGGGTGAGGGGGGAGTTAAACTTTCATGTTTTCGGGTGAGCTGCAGGTTCATGAACGACTGCAAAAATCAATTTTGTCATCCTGAGCGTAGCGAAGGATCTAGATTCTTCGGTCGCTACGCTCCCTCAGAATGACAATTTTATTACTTTCGCAGCGGTCTCAGCTTGAAGCTCACCACTAACGGGTGCCTGATCCCCGGTCCTCGAGGCCTTGATAATTCAAAACCCCGACGGGTTCGAGGGCGCGTCCGTCCGCCCGAAAAATTACTTGAACTTTTCTTTGGCCGACCGGACCGCCTGGTCCAAATTATCATAGGCGCGTTGGGCCCCGGCCTTGATATTCTCCCAGGCGCTGCCGCTGGCCTCGCGCAGTTCCTGCATTTTCTTTTCCACTTCCTGGCGCCTGGTCTCCAGGTCTCCGACCCGTTTTTCGAGCTCGATTTTGGCGTCGGCCTTGGACTGCTGGGCCTTGGCCTTGAGCTTGTCGATCTCCGCCTGCCACTCAGCCATTTTAGCTTTCAGCTTCTCCAGATAAGCTTCTTTAGTACCTGCCATGAGTTCCTCCTATTAGGTTCCAAGGTTTGAGTTGTTAGTTTCGAGTTGTTAGTTTCGAGAATGTATGACGGGCACTGCCCGCCGCTCCGTTCGCCAGCTAAAGCTTGCGACTACATTTTCTTCTATGAGTTCGAATCTCGAGTTATATAGGGTGCGTCTCACGCACCATTTGCTTTTTAAAGCATGCAGCTTATGCCTTAAATCCCAATCTCTGACTGCTGATTGCTAACTGCTGACTGCCAACTTCCTCGTTCCCAAGCTCCCGCTTGGGAACGCCTGGCCCTCAAAGCTCCTGCTTTGATCAGTGTAGGGTGCGTCTTACGCACCAATTAGTGCTGCTACAGCTAATTGCTTTATAAACGCTTAATAATGGCAGGCAGTGAGCGCCCTCCATTTTTCTGCTCACAGCTCACAGCTCAAAGCCCACAGCCCACAGCCCCCTTACGCCCCAAACTTCTCCAACCGCATGGCGTTGGCCAGGGCCAGGGGCAGCAGCTCCACCGCCGGCATCCGGGGCCCCAGGCCCCCCTGCAGGCAGGCCCGCTCGCCGAAGCGCTTGACCTCGTCGGCCCGGCAGTGCCGGGACCACAGCATTACCGGCACGGGATGCCAACTGTGATAGGCCAATTTCGCCGGCGTCGAATGGTCGCCGGTGACGATGACCACGTCCGGGTCCAGCTTGAACACCCGGGGCACCAAGCCATCCACTTCCTCGATGAGTCGGACCTTGCGGTCGAAGTCCCCGTCTTCCCCGGCGCTGTCCATGGGCTTGACGTGGACGAAAAAGAAGTCGTAATCGCCCCAGGCCCCCTCCAGCACTCCGAAGGGATCGGCCATATTTTCCCCGGCTTTCAAAACCTCCATGCCCACCAGTTTGGCCAGGCCCCGGTACATGGGATAGGTCGCTATGCCCGCGGCCCGCAAGCCGAAAACCTCCGGAAACTGCGGCCAATCGGGCCGTTGCGAAAACCCCCGCAGCAGCACCATGTTGGCCGGGTGCTGGTCCGCCAGCCTGGAGCGCACCTGCTCCACAAATTTTGCCACCAGGTGCGCGGTACGCTTCGCTTCCGGCCTCAAAGCTTCGGGTTCCCGGGGCTGGTAGCCCACCTCCAGGGGATCGGTTTCCCCCACTGCCTCCGAAAGACCCTCTCCCCGCAAAACCAGTAGGAACCGGTATTCCTTCACCACCCGCAGGAAGATCTGCGCGCCTTCCACCTCGATGTCCCTGAGCAGCCTCAGCAGCTCCTGGTTCTGGTCGCTGCTGATGCGCCCGGCCCGCCGGTCCTGCACCAGACCCTGGTCGTCCACCGTACAAAAATTTCCCCGGGCCGCCACATCATCGGCCCGCAAATCAAAATCAATGCCCAGCGCGGCCAACACCCCCCGCCCCACC
>CAZLRL010000060.1:2364-9918 GCA_964561645.1 uncultured Desulfobacterales bacterium | reverse complement strand
TTTCGTCTGGCGGAGGTGCAGAAGACTTTTTACCAGCCTCCCCGGCTGTCCAACCGGCTTTTTTTTTAATGAATTTTCTCAAAATTGCCTAAAAAGGAGAAAAGTATGGCCGTACAGTTTTGTAATTTGGTTTTCGAGGGAGGTGGAGTAAAGGGTATTGCGTATGTGGGCGCCATGACTATCATGCAACAACGAGGCTATCTTCAAAATGTGCGCAAAGTAGGTGGAGCCAGTGCAGGTGCCATCAATGCGTTGATAAATGCTCTCGGTTATGATCTCACCGAACAGCGACAAATTCTGGCTTCTACAGATTTTAAGGGGTTCATGGATGATTCTTTTGGATTAATACGTGATATTAGGCGTCTTGCTAAATATTTTGGCTGGTATAAAGGTGATTTCTTCTCAACCTGGGTCGGGGACCTGATTAAAAATAAGCTCGGACAAAGTAATGCCACCTTCGCAGACTTAGAAAAAAAGGAAGCTCCTGCTCTTTATATGATCGGCACAAATCTCACTACGGGTTTTGCCGAGGTATTTTCCAACGAACATACCCCGGATATGCCACTTGCCCTCGCCGTCCGCATCACTATGTCCATCCCTCTGTTTTTTGCAGCTATATTTCATGGCCCCCGTAAGGACGTCTATGTAGATGGAGGGGTTATTCGAAATTATCCAATCAAGCTCTTCGATCGACAGAAGTATATTGATATGGAAAATGAACCCTATGCAGTGCGCACAACAGAATATTATAACCGAGAAAATGCTCGCTTTTCGATAATCAGACCAGGCCGCAGCCCCTATGTTTATAACCGTCAGACCCTGGGATTGCGACTCGATACGCGGGAAGAGATTGCTGTTTTCCGTTATGATGAACCCCCAAAAGGAAAGCCCATTAAAAACTTTACCGATTATGCTCGGGCCCTGCTTAATGCAATAATGCATGTTCAACAGAATCAACATCTACACGAGGATGATTGGCATCGTACTCTTTACATTGACACTTTTGATATAAAGGCCACCGATTTTGATTTAACAAACGAGCAAAAAGAAGCCCTGCTTCAATCTGGTATTGACTGTGCCGAAAATTATTTTAACTGGTTTGAAGACATGAAGGAATCACCATATAATCGCATCTGAGAGTTAGAGAGACAGAAAGATTTCAAATCTTGAACCGCCGCGGTCGCAATGAAAAAACGCCGCCTGACGAACAAGGCGGCGTTTTCTTGCGCTTGATTTTATCTGGACAGGTTAGAGTTAGGCCCGGATCTCCTCCTTCACCGACACGGCCACCTTGTACAGGATGGTGAGAACCAAAAAGCCGACACCGTAAACTCCCAGGGTGATCAGGAGTTCCGGCACCGTGGGCGTGTACTCCACCACCTTCTCCAGGGGATTGGGCACGAAACCGCCGGTCATCAGCCCCAGCCCCTTGTCGATGTAGGTGGTCACGATGATCAACCCGCAGGTCAAAGCCAGGGTGGTCTCGTTGCGGCGTATCCGGGGAGAAACCATCAGCAGCGCGGCCACGGTCATGCCCCCGATGGCAAACCACATCCAGGGCACCAGCCAACCCTTGCCCTGCAACCCGAAGAAGAGGTATTCAAAGTGGAGTATGTGCTCCGGGATCTGACTGTAATAGACCGTAAAGACTTCGCAGAAAAAGAAGAATACATTGATCAAAATGGCGTAGGTGACGATCTTGGCCAGGGATTGGATCTGCTCCCGGCCCGGATCAAACTTGGTGTACTTCCGGACCAACAGGGCCAGCAGGATCAGCAGGGACGGACCCGCGGCAAACGCGGAGGACAGAAACCGGGGGGCCATGATGGCGGTGAGCCAGAAGCCCCGGCCCGGCAGACCGGAGTATAAGAACGCCGTCACAGTGTGAATGCTCGGCGCCCAGGGAATGGACAGGATAATAAGGGGCTTCACCCAATTAGGCGGTTTTACCTGGTTACGTTCCGATTCCAGGACCACCCAGCCGATGATGATGTTCAGGAACAGATAGGTGTTCAAGACGATCATGTCCCAGAACAGCACCGAGTTGGGGGTGGGGTATTTGATGATGTTAGCCAGCCGGTCAGGGCGCCCCAGATCCACGATAACAAACATGAGGCACATGAGCACCGCGGCCACCGCCAGAAATTCCCCCAGGATGGTTATGCGGCCGAAGGCCTTGTAATCATGGAGATAGTAAGGGAGAACCACCATGACGGCGCTGGCGGCCACGCCGACCAGGTAGGTGAGCTGGGCGATGTAGAAACCCCAGGACACATCCCGGCCCAGGCCGGTGGTATAACCCAGTCCATATTGTAACTGCTGGAAGTAAAAATACGCCCCCACCAGGATGAGAACCAATAAGGCCCCCAGCAGCATGAAATATCTTCTCGTTCCTACTAAGGCATATTCCAGCATAGTTCCCTCACACGATATAGTAAACTTGCGGGTTGGTGCCGAGATGCGGTTTGCGGCGAATGGTGAAGTTGGCCTTCAGGACCTCCCGCACCGGAGATTTTTCCTCATGAAGATCTCCGAAGGTGAGGGCCCCCTTGCTGGCCACCACGCAGGCGGGGAGTTCCCCCTTGGCCAGCAGCCTGGAGCAAAAGTCGCATTTTTCCACCATGCCCGGCTCCCGGGTCGGATAGTCGGGATAAGTCTGGTGGATATAGGGCCGGGGGTCCCGCCAGTTGAAGCTCCGGGCTGAGAAGGGACAGCCCGCCATGCAGTACCGGCAGCCGATGCAGCGGTGCATATCCATCATGACGATGCCGTCTTCCCGCCGGAAGGTAGCCTTGGTGGGGCACACCCGCACGCAGGGCGGATTGTTGCAGTGGTTGCACAGCAACAGGAACTGCATATGGTGGACCCGCTCCGACATGACCATGGTTTCCTGATGAGCCCCAGGGAAGGCATTGTGGTAGGGATCGGTCCAGATCCACTTGATCTCCCAGCGTTCCGCCTCTGCCGGGGACACCTTGTCCTGGGGCTTGACCGGATCCTCAAAATCAGGAACATTGTGAATCTGGTGGCAGGCCCGGATGCACTCCTGCGCGGTGGCCTCGTCCAGCTTGCGCATATCCACCACCATGGCCCAGCGCTTGGCCGTCAGAGGCTTGGGAATAGCCTGCAGGGCCGCTTCCACCTGGCCGGGGCGCAGCAGCTCCCAGGCGGCTTTGGCGCCTCCCAGCCCAAACAGAGTCGAAAGTCCGGCAATCCTGATGAATTCTCGTCTGTTGATACCCATTATTTCACCTCCGCCTGGGCCACCTTGCCCGCCGTCGCAGGTTGTTCAAGATGGCAGCCCCAGCAGTTCGGCGTCACAGCCGCATAATTGTGGCATTGATCGCAGAACTCCGCCTTGTTGGTATGGCATCCCAGACAGGTGTTGGAAAGGCTGATCACAAACTTTCTACCGTCAGGGGTAGTCCACACCCGAGGGGCAGGAACCTGAGATTCCTCGCCCGCGCGGACCACCTGGTCCCGCCAATCGATCAAGAGCTGCATATGGTAGGCCCGCATCTCTTCCGTGGGCAGAACGCATTTTTTCTCGGAGAGTTTTTGGATCACCGGGGTGTCGAGATTGGGATCCGGAGGCGGCACATCTCGCCCGGCATTGAGCCACAGGGGGGCCGTAGCCAGAATAACAAATGCCACCAGACCGATGAGGACGGGGAACTTGTTATAGACCTTCTTCTCCACCTGTGGGCGCTCGGCAAACCACCCGAATTCATTCTTATAGTCAGCCATATTATTCAGCTTCCTCCTCCTCCTCCGCTTCCTCAAAGCCCACTAACGGCCGGTCGCGCAGGTCGGTGGTGCGCTCAATTTCGTCGGGGAAGATCAAGGCGTTGCCCACCATCTCGGTGATGCCGGTGAGCTCTACCTCGGGAACCCAGTATTGCATGAGCGGCGGCAGCGTAGCCCGGTCCAGGGCGCAGATGCAACCCAGATGGTTCACCCCGTACCTTTCGTGGACGTAGCGCACGGCACTGGCCCGGGGAAAGCCGCCCTTCATCCTGGTTTCCATGTATTCATCCGCGTTCAGGGCCGCGCTGGCCCCGCAGCAGAAGGTTTTTTCCCGGATGGTGTTATCCGGCATCTCGAAGAAATGACCTTCCGGCAAGACGCTATTGATGATGTAGCGGGGCTCCTCGAAGATGCCCATGGCCCGGGCGGGATTGCAGGAATCGTGGAAAGTCAGCTTGATATGCTCGTTGCGGCTTTTGTCGAACTTCAGTTTGCCGTGCTGGATCAAATCGGCGGTGAATTCCGAGATGTGCACCATTTTGTGGACCCGGGCATTTTCGAACACCGTGCCGGTGATGGGGGACTTGGGCACTTCCAGGAAGTCCGCCGGCCCGTTCCAGGTTTCCATGTACTGGTTGCACACCCGCCACATGTGGCCGCATTCGCCGCCCAAGATCCACTTGACCCCCAGGCGCTTGGCTTCTTCATAAAACTTTTTATTGAGCCGTTTCCCCATCTCGTGGGAAATGAACCAGCCGAAGTTGCCGCCCTCCGCCGCATAGGTGCTCATGGTGAAGTCCAGATCGAGATACTTGAACAGCAGCAGATACCCCATCAGGGTGTAGGTCCCAGGGTCGGCGAAGTAGTCTCCCGAAGGCGTAATGAAAAGAATTTCAGCGCCCTTGCGGTTGTACGTCACCGGGGTGGCAATACCGGTGATGCGCTCGTTTTCCTCGGCCAGAAAGTCAATCATATCCACGTAGGCCTGCGGCGGGGCGCCGATGTGGCTGCCTCGGGTATAACAGCTGGCCACCGAGGCCATGGCCCATTCAATATTGATGCCCACCGAGCTCAGCAATTCCCGGCCCAGCAGGGTCATCTCGGCCATGTCGATGCCGTAGGGGCAGAAAAGCGAACAGCGCCGGCAAATGGTGCACTGGTGCAGGTAGTAAAACCATTCCTTGAGCACGTCCTCGTCCAGGTCCCGGGCCCCTACCACTTCCCCCAGGATCTTGCCCGCGGGCTTGAAATAGCGCTTATACACCGAACGCATCAGCTCGGCCCGCAGCACCGGCATGTTCTTGGGGTCCCCGGTGCCCAGGTAAAAATGGCACTTGTCGGAGCAGGCCCCGCAACGCACGCAGATGTCAAAGAAAAGCTTGAGGCTGCGAAAGCGGTTGAGGCGGTCTTCCATCTGCTGGAGGACAATTTCTTTCCAGTCCGGCGGCAGTTTCCAATCCTCGTCTGTTACCGACCAGGACCGGGGATAAGGATAATTGACCATTTCCAGCCACTTGGGAGACGCGGCGTTGCAGAAGGTCCCCGGGCGGAATTCCGGTTTGACCTCCATCCAGCCCTTGGCAGGCGGCCGATAACTAACCTGACTCAATTCCTGAGGTGAGGGTACTTTAGCCATTACTGCTCCTTTTCCTCAACGGGCTCCGGTGGAATTTCCAACGGGATACCGGCTTCGTACATAGCTTGACGATATTGGTTCTCTTGGTCCATGTAGGTATGGTACTTGACTGGATAATTCCAGGGATTTTCGTGATGTTTCCAGCGATTGTTGTTGGCCATATTCCGGGTCGGGCTCAGAAATACTCCGGGCATGTGCATCAGCTTGCTGAAGGGGAAGTACATAAAAAGCACGCTGACCAGAAAAAGGTGGGTAAAGAACAGGGGGTGGATGCCTGCCGGCACCACCGGTTTGAAAGTGACCAGCCCGATGGCCAATTCCTTGACCGCGGTGACGTCGGTGCGGACGTAATACCGCAAAATAACCCCGGAAATGGCGATGCCCAGAATGAGAAAGAGAGGAAAATAATCCGAGGCCAGGGAGATGTAGCGCATGGCCGGGTTGGTCAAACGCCGGGCCAACAGGTAGGTCAGACCTGCCAAAATGAGAATGTCGGTCAGATAAATCACCGGGGTAAAAAACTGGAGAGCGCCGTCCGTCATCTGGAGGACATTAACGAATCCCCAGGTGGGCTCGGAAAAAAACCGCAGATGCCGCAGGATAATCAAGAGAAAGGCGTAATGAAACGCCAGGGCCCCGATCCACAGCCACTTGTAAGACCAATGCACCAAACGGTTGCCTTCGGGATAATCCGGCTCCTTTTTGAGTTCGGTGCGGGTGTTGCGGAACAGGGTGCGAAAGGCCAGGACTTCCAGGGCCATACGCCCCACTACCTCGAAAAAGGTCTGGGGGTTGTCCATCTTGTCCTTGGCCGTCTTTTTGATCCAGGGCAAGGAGCGTTGCTGGCCGGCCGTGGTGGGGATGCGGAACGGCACCGGAGAGCGCACCCACTGGACGATTCGGTAGATCAGACCTTCAAAAAAGATGAGAATGGCCAGATAGGGGATGGCCACTCCGAAGACCCAGCCCAAATTGGCCTCGGCCCCGAAGTAGGCGATGGCCACCAACCCGAGGACAGCGGCCAGCGGCACAAAGAAATGCAACTTAAAAAAATGGGTCATGTGCGGTTACCTCATTCGAAGTTCACCTGGCGGCCTTCAAGGCCTTAGGTCTCACAAGTTGTTGGCGTCAATGCCGGCCCGGCGCAACAGGCCGCTGACCCGGCTTTTCACCTCGTTGACCTTAATTTCGCAGAGCTTTTCCCGGCGTTGCATGTAGCTGTCAAAACCCAGCAGGGCCAGGCCGTCGATACGCGATTCCAGTTCAACCATCTCCAGGGCCAGAGCAGAGTCCTCCAGTGCCCGGGCCAACTCCTCCCGCATTATGGGCTTGAGCTGAAAAACAAAAGCCAATGCCTGGGAGGGATTCAGGCTCCGCAGGGCCATAACCCGGATTACTTCGTCTATAGCGGCCAGCGCGGCCTCGGGCCCTTGATCCTGCACCAGGACCGTTAAAATGTCGGTCAGTCCCCTGGTTAATTGGTGGGTAAGGGGATTGGCAAACCGGTCTTTTTCTCTTTTGAAAAAAAGCACCGTTTCCGAAGGATAACTGCTCAAAAGAACATCCAGCCATTTTTCTAAAATAGCCGGACTTTTGGCAGAGAGGTGGGGGGCCAGCCGCAGCATACTAATTGTGAAAGATATAACGACCTCAAAATCAGTGTCAAGGAAAAATTGTCCGCGACGCCAGGGATTTGAGAACTCGGCTTGGGGAAATAATTTATGGTGCTATTCCAGTGGCTTACACACCGAAGACCCCTGATTCATCCCGACACTCATGCTTCCACAAAATAAAGGAAATGTAAAGTGAAAAAATTCACAGGAACTGGCCGCCCCACAGGGGCTGCCTGATTCCTTTATGATTCCGGTGGGTTCTCTTCAGGGGCCGGGGGCGGGGGCCCAGGGGTTTCCCGGCGTTTCCACAGGCGGAGCCAGGATTGGGGGCGGCGCCAGGACGAGCGGCTGCGGTAGTCCAGATAGTCGAACAGGAAGATGTTGGCCAGAAACAGGGCGGTAAGTCCCAGAAGAGCTTCCAGGCTCGGGAGACCGAAGATGGCGGTGACCAACTTGGCAACCAGGAAGGCCAGAAAGAGACGAAAAATAATGCCGAAGATGAGCTTCATCAAACTCAGGAACTCCCTTGCTTGGGAAGCATACCATGGTTCCGGCCCA
>CAZLRL010000060.1:0-2354 GCA_964561645.1 uncultured Desulfobacterales bacterium | reverse complement strand
GAAAGAGACGAAAAATAATGCCGAAAATCTGCTTCATGAAACCACGGGCTCCCTTCCTTGGGGATAATACCATGGTTCCGGCCCATCGACCAGAGACCCTGGAAGAGGAAACTGCTTTGAGAAGGTTTATTGTCGGGTGCGTCTTACGCACCAAAGTTTATGTAGGGCGGGCACTGCCCGCCGATTGTTTCTCGAAACTCGAAACCCAAAGCTCATAGCTTAAAGCCTGCCAGCGGCTTCTCCGAAGCCGCGGGGTTACTTGCCTCAGCACCCGCCCCGGGCAAAAATAAAAATCAAGGCCGCGGCCAATAAGACCAAAACTACCCAACTCATGAATACTGTCCTTTGTCTTCCTGAAATTCAATTTTGTTCCCGTAATTGTATGACATTTCCCCGGAAGTGCAAGGTTCGCAGAGCAGGCGCCCTCGCCTGCAAAATGCAGCGGGGGCGGCGGCTGTTCTACATGATTTCCGCCGAGGTCTCAACTTTGAACTTTGAACCTTGAACCTTGAACTATTATGAGCCCCTTCCCTCCCCGGAGCAAAGCTGAGATAATAAACCATCTTCTCCTAAAGGAACCCGAGCCATGTGCGCCATGATTGCCGATCTGGAAGCCCATTTCCGGGAATTCCTCCCTCCTCGCGACGAACTTTTGCTCAAATTAGAGGAGGAAGCCCGTTACGAAAAAATCCCCATCGTCGGCCCGCTGGTGGGGGAACTCCTGTTCCTCCTGGCCCGGGCCACCCAGGCCCGCCGAATTCTGGAATTGGGTACCGCCACCGGTTACTCCGCCATCTACCTGGCCCGGGGCTCCGAACCCCACCACGGGCAGGTGGTCACCCTGGAAGCGTCTCCCCAGATGGCGGCCCGGGCCCGGGCCAACTGCGCCCAGGCGGGGCTTAGCGAGCGGGTGGAAGTGCGGGAGGGGGAGGCCTTGGCCCTCATGGATGACCTGGCCGGGCCCTTTGACCTCATCTTCCTGGACATTGACAAAGAAAGCTACCTGCCGGCCCTGGACCGCAGCCAGCGCCTCCTGCGGCTCGGGGGCCTGTTGATCGCCGACAATGTGGGCTTTACCGGAGCCCAGGATTTCAACCGGGAAATCTTCCGGCGGCCCGAGTGGCGGGTGGCCCCCCTGTTGTGCTTCCTGCCGGATCATTCTCCCGAGCGGGACGGCCTTTCCCTGGCCGTGAAGGTAGCCTGAATCGACAGGATGTGGAGATGGCTGAACGCGATAATGCGGCCTCTTCCTTGACTATGGTTCATCATTCCTTATATTAAAACATTGCGCCTTACCGCTAAAGAGACAAAATCCTTCGGATCGATCCTGTTCAGGTTGACAATGGCCCGCTGGTCTCTGCACATCAACCTTGCCCTCAGAGTCAATAATCCGGGAGAAAAACAAGGAGCACCCTTTCCCCTTGATTGACCTGCACGCCCACATTCTGCCCGGCATCGACGACGGCCCCAAAACCCTGGAAGATTCCCTGGAAATGGCCCGCCTGGCCGTGGCGGACGGCATTACCACCATGGTGGCCACCCCCCACCTGTTTCGGCATAAATCCGTGCACCTCAAGGACCTGAATTCACCCGAGACAATTTTTCGGGCCGTGGAGGATTTCAGCCAAAAACTCACGGCAGCCGAGATTGACCTCACTGTCCTGCCGGGCTGCGAAATACCTTTGTTCGCTGACATCATCAAATTTATCGATACGGACCAGGTGGTCACCATCAACAGGGGACAGCGCTATATCTGCCTGGAATTGCCCGACAGCATCATCCCTCCCGCCACGGAAGACATTATTTTCCAATTGAATTCCCGGGGCCTCACTCCCATCATCACCCACCCGGAACGCAATCCGGTGCTTTACGAGATGCCGCAAAAGCTGCGGCGCTTCGTTTCCCTGGGATGCTTGACCCAGATCACCGCCCGGAGCCTGACCCGGGGATTCGGCTGGCGGGTGTTCTGGTTCACCAAAAGACTGCTCCGGGACGGCCTGGTGCACCTGATGGCCACCGATGCCCATAACCGGAATTCCCGGCCCCCCACCATGGGAAAGGCGGTGCAAAAACTCAGCAAAATGGTGGGGGAGAGCCGGGCCTGGGACATGGTGGACACCCTCCCGGAGCTCATCATCCAGGGCCGGCCCCTGTTTTAGTGGGGATAATTATTTGTTGAAAAATCGCCGCTTGAGAAACTGACGGGCGGACACGCGGGTCCGCCCCGACAAGAATTTTGGCTATTATTCCTGGGACAGGATACCAGGTACTTAAAATCACTAGATTCTTCGCTTCGCTCAGAGTGACACATAAACTGGAAAATTTCGGTGGGGCGGGCCTCCTGCCCGCCAAGA
>CAZLRL010000059.1:0-9973 GCA_964561645.1 uncultured Desulfobacterales bacterium | reverse complement strand
GATGGCGGGGGGTACGGCAATAATAAAGCCGCCCACTTGCAGGGCCAACCCGCCCCTCCAGAGGAGATCCAAAAACGCGGCCAGGTTCGCCTGGGCCGGAATGCGCAGGGGCTCCCCCCGAAACAACAGGAAAGCTCCCACTTCGTAGGCCAGGAGGTACTGGGGGACCCAAGTCAGCGGGTTGCTGACCCAGATACCCAGGTACGCGGCGATTACCGAGGCCCGGAAAAGCGGCGCCAGGCCCAGGATGAGAAAAGTGTGGAAAGGAAGGGTCGGGGTGATGCCGATGAAAATTCCGATGGCCGCGCCCAAGGCGACTTTTCTGGGGTCGCCCTGGAGGCGGCGAAATTTCAGCCAGTGGTATTTGATGGTGCGTATGAGATTCATGAGCTCAGGGATTCACTCCCGGCCTCTGCTTCCCGCAGGAGACGCCGCAGGACTTTGCCCACCATGCTTTTCGGCAATTCAGAGCGAAACTCCACGATTTGCGGCAGCTTGTATTCAGCCAGCCGCGGGCGGCAATATTCGATGATGTCCTCGGCGCTGAGCTGCGCGTCTGATCGGAGGACGACCGCCACTTTTACCAGTTCTCCCCGGTAGGAATCCGGCACCCCGTAAGCCACGACCTCCTGCACCTGGGGATGCTGGAACAGGACCTCCTCCACCTCCCGGGGGTAGATCTTGAAGCCCCGGTCGATGATGAGATCCTTTTTCCGGTCAATTATATAAAAATAACCATTCTCGTCCATCTTTGCCAGATCCCCGGTAAAAAGCCAGCCATCCCGCAGAACCAGGGCGGATTCCTCGGGTCGCTGCCAATAGCCGCTCATGACCTGGGGGCCCTGAACCGCCAGCTCCCCCACCTCACCGGACGGCAGATCCCGCCAGCCCGTTTCCGCGTCCACTACTTTGGCCAGGGTGCTGGGGAAGGGCAGTCCGATGCTGCCCGGCGGGCGGTCCTCATAGTAGGGATTCAGGTGGGTCACCGGGCCCGCTTCGGTCAGTCCATAGCCTTCCATGATGCGGCAGCCGGTGATGGTCTCGAAACGGTCCCGCACTTCCTGGGGCAAGGGCGCGGAGCCGCTGATGCAGGCCCACATTTGACTGAAATCGATTTTAGGAAGATCCGGGTGGTTGATGAGCGCCACAAACAGGGTGGGCACCCCGGGGAGCACCGTAGGGCGGTGCTTCCGCAGCAGGGCTAAAAAGGTTTTGATATCGAACTTGGGCATCACCAGCACCGCGGCGCCCTGGGACAAAGGCCAGTTGAGGCAGACGGTGAGGCCGAAAGAGTGGAAAAAGGGAATGAGCCCCACCACCCGTTCGACGCCGTACTGGATGCGGGTGAGCCAGGCGTTGATCTGCACCACGTTGGCCAGAAGATTGCGATGGCTGAGCCTGGCAGCCTTGGGAACGCCGGTGGTGCCGCCGGTGTATTGCAGGACCGCGGTGTCTTCGGGGTCGATGAGCGGTAGCCCGGTCAGGGGCTGGGTGTTCAAAAGATCGCGCCAGCGCCGGCGCCCCGGGCCGGGCCTGAAACCGGTGGCCAGCCCCTGGCGACGGGCTTTGAAGGGATAGAGCCAGGAAAGGGGCCAGGGCAGGGCCTCGGACAAGCCCGTGATCACCACGTGTTCCAGATTGATTTCGCCCGCCGCGGCCTCCACCTTGGGGAGGAGATGATCCAGGACCACCAGCACCCGGCTGCCGGAATCGTTGAGCTGATAGGCAATCTCGGCGGGGCTCAGCAGGGGATTCAGGAGAACCGCCACGCCCCCCAGGGACAGAATGGCCTGGTAGGCCGCGGCCAGTTGGGGGCAGTTGGGCAGAAGCACGGCCAGGCGCTCGCCCGGCCCCAGGCCCAGGTTTTGAAAGGCCCGGGCCAGTCGCCGCGTCTGGTCCAGAAGTTGCCCGAAGGAGGTTTTTTTGCCGAAGAAAACCAGGGCCGGCGCCCCCGGGGCCTGCCTGGCCGCCTGGACCAATAACCCGGGCAGGGTCTCCTGGGGCACGGTCACCTCCAGGGGAACGCCCGGGTCATAATGTCGAGCCCAGGGGCGAGGCATGCGCAGGGCTTCTCCGGTTAATGTTCGTGGGGATGGGAACCGCCGCATTCGGCACAGGAACAGGCCTGGAGATCTTCCGGGGTGGCTTCCCGCACCGCTTTCAGGGTAATGGCGAATTCCACTTCTTTACCGGCCAAAGGATGATTGAAGTCAATGACCACACTGTCCGACTCCAGGGACCGGACGATGAAATAAACCGGATGGCCCTCTTCGTCCGTGGTTTCAAAGACGTCCCCGGGCTCGGGATTGACTTCGGGGTCAAACTCCTGGCGGGGCACTTCCAGGATGAGGTTTTCGTCCACCTCGCCGAAACCCTCCTCAGGGGACAGCCGCACGGTCTTGTGTTCGTTGGGGGCCATGCCCACCAGGGCCTCTTCCAGGGGTCCCGGCATCAGCCCCGCACCCAGACAGAAGGAAAGCTCCTCGGGCTCTCTGGTGTCGGGAAAATATTCATCCTCATCCGAGCGGATGAGGTAATCGATAGTCACAAATGATGTGGGAGTTACTCGCATACATCTCTCCAAAAAGAAATTAGCCTCTATTATAAAGGAATTATACGGTCTTGGCCAGCCCGCCCGGCAGGGAACCGGCGCGGGCGGGGGAAAAAATTTTTAGCAAGTCTTGTGGTTCGGCGGCTGCTTCTGGGTCAAGGTGGCCCGCAGCTGTTTGAGAGAATTTTTCATCAGGCGGACGGGGTTGAAACCTACGGGGTCCAGGTCCCGGGGAATCTGAAAGCCGTTGTTGGCGAAATCCCGGGGCTGCTCCAGGGGATACCACAGGTCGGCGGGGTCCGCACCGGGGAGTTGTCGCCGCAGGGCTTCCTGCCAGGTGGCCACGTCCGGGGCGGACAGGCCCAGGAGGCCAAACACCGCGGCGTCCAGGCCCACGGCCGAAGGCGAGGCCGCCAAGAGCCCCAAATCATAGGGTTCCCCGTGCACCGGGCCGCCGACATGCATGGCCGTGACCGCGTCCATGAGGGACATGGAGGGCGGCAGGAGGTCATGCAGATCCAGGAGCATGCCTTCGAAACGGCTGCCCCAGCCGTAAGCCACATGCATCAAGGCCTTGCGGACGCCGACGATGCAGCCGAAAAAATTTTTCACCGCGCCGGTGAGTCGAAGCATGCGGTGAACCTTGAGCTTGGGCAGGTTGAGGATAAGATCGTTGTCCAGGGCGCGGCGGGAAAGGCCCGCCCGGCCCCAGGGAAAAGAAAGGCGCACCACTTTCGGCTGATGCAGTTCCACCAGGGGCACCCCCAGGTCCTCCAGGGCCTCGGTCAGGCCGATTTTGGCGGCGATGTGGGCGCCGGTGCCCAGGGAGGGCGAATCTCCCACCTGAACCCGGGCGCCGCAATCCAGCAGGTACTGGCACGCGGCCCGGACCACCTGCGGATGGGTGCAGGGGAGAAAATCGGGGGGCGTGGCGGCCAGGAGGTTGGGCTTCACCAGAACCCGGTGTCCCCGGGGCGGCCGGCAGCCGATGGTCTCGAGGAGAGTACCCACAGTCTGGGGGAAAGACCGGGAGTGATAATCCTGACAACGGGCCAGGGCCACGGGAATCTTGGGCATAATTAAGGTCTTCTGTTTTCTGAATAACAGTCCTACAGGGTTAAATTATTGGCTAACTAGCAAGAAATAATTGCAAATTCCCCCTAACCCCCTTTAAAAAGGGGGAAATTAAAGGAATTTTTATGCTACTTAAGGTTTCAGGACCCGTTACCTCTCAAATGCCTTTCGTTTAAGCGAAATTGAGATACTGATAGACCATTCCGACCAAGAAGAAAATGTAGCCGCGAGGCTAAGCCTGCGCCGCACAGGTTGAAAACCTGTGCCACCAATACGTTTTCTTTTATATATGCAAAATCTTTCGGTACTCAAGCTGTTTTATTATGTCCACACACGTTCGGTGGACGGTGCACCCTACATAAGTAGTTGCTTTTTAAAATATATTTCGCTGATAAAGAAAGCGGTGTTCCTTCAAAACAATTTTCTTACTTGAGGGTGACAAAGCGGTCAATCCAAGCGGGCGGGAGCAGCGAAAGAAAATGTACCACCAGGGGGATGGGTCTGGGAAAGCGAATGCGCGGTTTATTTTGGGCCAGTCCCCGCTTGATGATGACCGCGGCCTTTTCGGCACTGATGCGAAAGGGCATATAGTACGGATTGGCGTCAGTCATGGGGGTTTTGACAAACCCCGGGAGGATTACCGAGACCCCCACTCCCTCCCGACTCACCCGGGCCCGGAGGCCTTCGCCATAAACCCGGATGGCCGCTTTGGTGGCGCAATAGGAGGGAGCTTCGGGAAAGCCCCGAAACCCGGCATACGAACTGGTAAAGGCCAGCTGGCCCCGCCGCCGTTCCCGGAAACGGGGCAAAATGGGCTCGATGGTATTGAGCAGGCCCTCCAGGTTGACCGCCAGGACGGCCCGAATATTCTCGATGGTTTCCTCTCTTTTGATGGAACCCTTGGAAATTCCGGCCAGGGAAATGACCAGGTCCAGAGGCTTTTGGGCGTCCGCGCCCAGAATCCACTCCGCCATGTCCTGCCGGTGGGTCACATCCACCAGGGTTCCCTGGGCCTCTGCCCCCCGTTCCCGACACGCGGCGGTAACCTCTTCCAGGCGGTCAGGGTCAATATCCCCCAGGAAAAGCTGAACACCCGGTTCGGCATAGGCGAGAGCCACCTCTCTGCCGATGCCGCCGGCAGCGCCGGTAATCAGAATGGATTGGAAAATTGGTGGCGATTTTTGGGGTAGCAGCCCCAAGTGGACTCCCCCGGCTTGTTTTAATTGGCGCCCAACTGCGATGGACCCTCTTTTTTGTTGGCCACAATGATGCGCCCGGTGTTCATGAGGTTGCAGCGCACCGTTTTTTCCACCTCGATGCCGGTTTCTTCCATGACCCGGATGACGTCCAGGTCAGTGGTAAAACCGATACGCACAAACAAGGGCGCGAAGATGTCTTCGATACGGCACAAATGACTGCCGTTCTGGCAGCGGCTATGATTAATGGCGATAATCTGCCCTCCGGGCTTTACCACCCGGAGCATTTCCTGACACACTTTGTGGGGATCGGATACCGTAGTGATGACATAAGCTGCCAGGACCACATCGAAGCTGTTATCCGGAAACTCCAGCTCGCAGGCATCCATGACATGGAATTCGTATTGCTTGCCACTGTTGAGGCGGCCGGCCTTTTCCCGGGCCCGTTTGATCATGGGCGCGGAAATGTCGATGCCTACCACCCGGGAAGTGGGCGGATAAAACTCCAGGGTGGAACCGGGACCCACGCCGATTTCCAGGATTTTCTGGTAGGGACGATGCTTCAGATAATCGAAGGCGCGACGGCGGCCCGGACCCAAAAGCAAGCCGAAGACATAGTCATAGAAAGGTGAATAGAAGGAATAGAGTTTTTCCATATATCTCGGAGAAATATTACATTTCATAACGCTCCCCACTGGTAGGAAAAGTTAGTTGGTCTTACAGAAGTTTGGTAGCAGAAGTGTACTAAAAAATTAGGATATCTTATCTTAAATGCAAGGGAAAAGTAAATGGATTTTTTTTCAAACCGGAGGTCTTCGTTTGGCAAGGTGTTGATAATTTAATATTTTCCAGATATCTTGTTCTTTATTATATTCCAGGATATATTTTTGACCATCATCGGCCATCACCTTGAAACCCAGGATTTGAGGCTCCTGCCAGCGGTCCACTACCTGGACCACTTGGTGCCAGACCCCCTCCCGGCAGAATCGCAGGGGCCGTTCGTGCAGACGATGGCCGGAATAAGTTTCCACTAAAGCTGACAAAGGCAGACTCCTGGCTGGAAAGACGGGCAACTTGGAGAAAAGGTTGACAAGTTGAGGATTTCCAGGTTAATTTACCATGTCGGCATATACTGTGCAAACATGGGTCCCACCATAGGGTAACCTTTGTAAGGGTATCCTCTCCAGGGGGTGGAGTGGGCTAGGGGTCCCAGACTTTGCCCAGGTGCAATTCGGGGGAGAAAAGACACATGTCCGTCAACAAAACCAAAGGCATGCGACGTGTGGTAGTTACAGGTCTGGGCATGGTCACGTCCATGGGATTCGACGTGCCCACGGTCTGGCAAGGACTTCTGACAGGCAAATCCGGTATCAGGCATTTGCAAAATTTCGACCAGGGGTTTGTTACCAAGTACAGGGCCCCGGATGATTTTCCGCTTATCGCCGGTGAAATCACCGACTTTGACCTCAAAAAAATCCTTCAGTCCCGCAAAGAGAATCTTACCAAGGAAGACTTGAAGCAGATCAAATACACCGATCGCTTCACGCAGTTTGCCTTGGCGGCCAGCCTCGAGGCCATCCAGGACAGCGGCCTGGATTTGGAAAAGGAAGACCCGGAACGCTGCGGCGTCATTATCGCCAGCGGCATGGGCGGGGTGGGCTCCTGGGAAGAGTCCATGATCCGTCTTCTGCAAGAAGGTGTGCGGCGGGTTTCCCCCTTTCTGGTCCCCAAAATGATACCCAATCTGGCGGCCGGCAATGTCTCCATCAGCTTCAAGGCCAAGGGCCCCAATATCGCCCTGTCCACGGCCTGCGCCGCCGGGTCCCATGCCATCGGCATGGCCTTCCGTTCCATCCAGTTGGGGGAATCCGAGCTCATGGCCGCGGGAGGCAGCGAAGCCGCGGTTACCATGCTGACCATCACCGCGTTCTACCGTATGGGCGCTCTGGCTACCGGTTATAATGACAACCCGGTGGATGCCAGCCGACCCTTTGATATCCATAGAAACGGCTTTGTGATGAGTGAAGGGGCCGGTATCATGGTCCTGGAGGAACTGGAACACGCTCTGGCTCGAGGCGCCAAGATCTATGGCGAGATCGTGGGCTTTGGCATGACCGGGGACGCTTACCACATCACCGACCCTCACATGGAAGGCGCCACCCGGTGCATCGTTCTGGCCCTCAAAGATGCGGACGTAGCTCCGGAAATCATCGATTACGTCAATCCCCATGCCACCGCTACCCAAGTAGGTGATCGAAACGAAGTCCGGTCGCTGCTCACCATCTTTAAAAATCAGAAGCGGCCGGTGGTCAGCGGCACCAAATCCATGACCGGCCACCTCCTGGGTGCGGCCGGGGCGGTAGAGGGCATTTTTACGGTGCTGTCCCTCAGAGACGGAGTTGTTCCCCCAACCATCAACTTGACCGAGGTGGACCCGGATTGTCAGGGGCTGGATTACGTCCCCAATGAGGCCCGCAAGATGGAAATCAACTATGCCCTGTCCAACTCCTTCGGCTTCGGGGGGACCAATGCCACCCTGGTGTTCAAACGTCTGGAAGCGTGAGCCCTTCCTCTTGTCGGGAGGCCTCTGGTCTGAATCATGAACATTGCCGTGGTCCTGGACCCGGAAGCAGTAGGCGCGTTTGCCGACATCCTGGAATTTTTTCAAGACCACCTGGTCCCGGTGCACCTCACCCTCTTCGGTCTCTGCCCGCCGTCGCCTTCAATCCTCTGCAGTTCCCTTGATCAGCTCGACCCGGAAGATTTTGACCTAATTCTGGACCTCAGGCAGGAGGGCCGGGGTCTGCCCGCCCTGGAGGATAGAGACCAGGGCAAAGTGCTCTCTGGGCGGGCTTCCCAATCCATGGCCGAGGTGCTGGGGGATCTGGCGGACCTGCTCCGGGATCAGGAAATCCACAGCGGCATCCTGGACACCGCTACGGATGCCATTGTCACCATCAATGAGGACCACATCATCGTGGGCTTCAATCGGGGGGCTGAGAATATCTTCGGCTTTTCCCGGGAGGAAGCCCTGGGGCAAGACCTGAGCATCATCATTCCCCCGCCCTATAAACATGAGCATCGCGGATACGTCCGGCGCTACATCGCCACCCGCCGTCCCCACCTCATCGGCAAGCATGTGCAGCTCAACGCCCAGCGCCGGGACGGCAGCGAATTTCCCATGAGCATCTCCTTTTCCGTGGCCGAAGTCCGGGAGGAGCTGTACTTTACCGGCATCGTCCGGGACATCACCGATTACAAGCTCATGGAAGAGCGCCTCCTGCAGTCCGAGCGTCTGGCTGCGGTGGGCAACACGGTCAGCCACATCGCCCACGAAATCAAAAACCCCCTGGCCATCATCGGGGGGTTTGCCCGGCAGCTGCAAAAGAGTCCTAACCTGGATGAACCGGGGCAGCACAAGCTGGATATCATCGTGGAGGAAGTGGGCCGCCTGGAGGGCATGATCGCCGAGATGCGGGACTTCGTCAAACGCCCCAAGGCTCACAAGGAGCCCGCGGATGTAGAGGCCCTGATAGACGAGGTGGTGGACCTGTTCGAGGATACTTTGCAGGGGCAAAACGTCACTTTGAGACGGGAGCGGACTCCGGAAACTCCCAATTTGCGGTTTGACCGCCAGCAGATTCACCAGGTGCTCATCAATCTGGTCAAAAATGCCCTGGAGGCCATGCCCCGGGGAGGCGAGCTGACCGTGGCCACCCGGGTGATGGGCCCCAACCTGGAAATCAGCATCAGCGACACCGGCCAGGGCATGACTCCTGAGGTCAAAGCCAATATTTTTACGCCTTACTTTACCACCAAGGAGAAGGGCACCGGGCTGGGCCTGGCCATCTGTCAGAACATCCTGGCGGAGCACGGCGGCTGCCTCAGCGCGGACAGCGTCCCCGGGCAGGGCTCCACCTTCACCATCCAGATCCCCCTGGAAGAGGCCCCGCCGGCGTGAACCAGGCCGTGGACGCCCCGCTTCTCAGGGTGCGGGACCTCAGTGTCCATTTCCATACCCCCATGGGGCGTATCCGGGCGGTGGCCGGGGTCAACCTGGACCTGCCGGCCGGCAAAACCCTGGGCCTGGTAGGGGAATCGGGCTGCGGCAAAACGGTCACTTCCCTGTCCATCATGCGCCTCCTACCTCTTCAAACCACGGAAATCAGCGGTGAGGTGTTTTTTGCCGGCGAGGACCTCCTGGCCCTGTCCCCGGAGGACATGCGCCATGTCCGGGGCAACCGCATCGGCATGGTCTTCCAGGAGCCCATGACTTTCCTCAACCCGGTGTTCACCGTGGGAGAGCAGGTGGCCGAAGTTTTGCGTCAACATCGGCACCTGTCCCACCGGGAGGCCCGGGCTGAGGCCGTGGGCGCCCTGGGCCGGGTGGGCCTGGCCGACGCGGGACGGCGCTATGACCAGTATCCGCATGAACTCTCGGGGGGCCTGCGCCAAAGAATCCTCATCGCCATGGCCCTGGCCTGCGAGCCCGAGCTGTTGATCGCGGACGAGCCCACCACCGCGCTGGATGTCACCATTCAGGCCCAGATTTTGGCGCTGTTGACCCGTCTGCGGGACGAACTCAATCTGGCGGTGCTGTTTATAACTCACAATCTGGGGGTGGTGGCCCAGACCGCGGAGCGGGTGGCGGTGATGTACGCCGGTCTGATCGTGGAGGAGGCCCCCACCGGGGAGCTTTTTCGGCGGCCCTGCCACCCTTACACCCGGGGGCTTTTGACCTCGGTGCCCAAGCTCGACTTTCACCATCCCCTGGGCCAGGTCCTGCCGGCCATTCCCGGCCAGGTGCCGGGCGGGCAGGAGATTCCGCCGGGGTGCCTGTTCCGGGACCGCTGCCCCGAGGCTTTCGGGCCCTGTGAGGCCCCGCCGCCCTGGGTCACGGTGGGCCCGGACCATAAGGCCCGTTGCTGGTTATATGAGCAACAGTCGAAATTCACCGGTTAAAGCAGGCATAATTCTTGCCGAGTTTATCTAGAGGAATTGAAAAATCGATAGCACTTTGTGGTGCGTAAAACGCACCCTACACGATCTGATAGTCTTACCGAAAACAGAAACCCAACCATGACAGAACCCCTGATCGCCACTCAAGACCTCTGCCGCTACTTCCGCCTGGCCGGGCCCTGGGGCCGCGGTC
>CAZLRL010000058.1:0-10024 GCA_964561645.1 uncultured Desulfobacterales bacterium | reverse complement strand
CGGGGCTGGCGTCGGGGGGACTACTTCGACGCCACCGGCCTCCCCTGGATCATGCCTTCACCCAACCTCCCCACCCTGGACGGGGTCCTGGTTTATCCCGGCCAGGTGCTCCTGGAGGGCACCAATCTTTCCGAAGGCCGGGGCACCACCCGGCCCTTCGAGTTGTTCGGCGCGCCCTTTCTCGAGCCGGGCCGCGTCCGGCAGGCCCTGGAAGATACGCGCCTGCCCGGCGTTGTCCTCCGGGAAGCGGGATTTGAGCCCACCTTCCACAAATGGGCCGGGGAACTCTGCCACGGCTTCCAGCTGCACGTCACCGACCGGCGGGCCTTTAAACCTTATTACACCACCCTGGCGCTCCTGGCGGTGATTCGGCGGCTGTACCCCGAACAATTCGCCTGGCGCCCGCCCCCCTACGAGTATGAAACCGAGCGGCTGCCCATTGATCTGCTGACCGGCGACGCGGCCATCCGGGAGGGCCTGGACGCGGGCCGCCCGGTGGCCGAACTGGAAGCAGGCTGGCAATCCGACCTCGACGCTTTCCGCCAGGCCAGCCGGGAGTTCCGGTTGTATGGCTGAGTGGGATCACTGGAAGAGAAAAAGGAAGAACACTTGAGACTTAAAGCGCTACTTTGGGCCTCACTCCTTGCCTGTCTATTCCCCTCCCTTGGATGCTCCTCTGTGGAACCGGGGGCTATTGATGAGGAAGGGCTGCTTGGCGAACTGATTTCGGAGTATTTCTCCTCCTGGTCGAAACCCGATATGGAGGCTTTTCAAGAATGTTTTCATCCCCGAGCTGCGGTTTATTTCGTCGACACCTCAGGCAAGCTTCACACTTTTCGGCTGGACAATTTTATCGAGGGAGAAAGAAAAGCCCATCTCTTATCGGCAGAGCCCCTGGTGGAGAAACCGACCCGATCTTCAATAACGGTGTCAGGGCGGCTGGCCCACGCCGAGGTCCGGTGGGAATTGCACCAAGGCAGCACCATCATAACCGGAACAGATTACTTTACTTTTATCAAGACTGACCAGGGCTGGAAAATTGTAAGCCTGGTTTATGAACAGGATAAAAAATAGGCGTTGATCGGTCATATCCAGTGTTCTTTTTGAAAAGGGCGGCAGAGGATGACGTTCAGTGCCTGGAGATGGCAGGAATGCAACGGACGGGAGGCGCTGAAAACTCTCAGGGGACACTTACCGGTTTTTTTATTAAAGCAGGACTTGACCGGTCAAAATCAAGTCACCAAGTTGTAAGCAAGTTATCAGTGAAAGGTCACAATAAGAGGTTTCGGGAAGAAATTGCAGTCACGGTCGGCAGATAGGCTGATCATGGGTAAGCTCTTCAGAAGGTTTCTTTTCTTTTTGGTCATCCTAGGCCTCAGCAATGGCGGTGTTCTCGGGTTTGCGCCTTACCCCGCTAGGGGGTCCGACCCCTCCGGCCGACTGGCGACGGGGGAGATCATCACGGATTTCGAAGAGGTCCCCGGTTCGAACTTGAAAAAGGGGCGGGTCGTCGGGGTGGTGGCCGCGCCGCCGGAAAAGGTGTGGGAGGTGGTCACCGACGCCAATAACTTCCAGTTCTTCATGCCCCGGATGCTCAGGAGCCGCCTTTTGCGCCCGGAGGAAGTAAAGCGCATTTTACAGGCCAGGCCCGCCAGCGCGGCCGCGGTGGAGGCCATCCTCAGCTCCAGCCCGCCGAAGATAAAGGAATTTCGGATTCCCGGCCGGAAATACCAGGGCTATTTTTTTGGCCAGGTGAAAGTCCCCTGGCCGCTGGGCAACCGCTGGTACATCGTCAAGGTTCAATGGGATGAATCGCAGGCGGCCCGCCATATTTACACTTCTTCCTGGTCTTTGGTAACCGGCAATCTCAAGGAGAATAGGGGCGAGTGGAAGGTGGAACCCTTCGGGGACCAAAAGACCCGGCTTACTTACCGGGTGGTAACTGATCCCGGGGGCTTGGCGCCGAAATTTATCGTGGAAAAATTTACCGCCCAGACCTTGCCGAAAATCATCATCGGGGTGCGAAACCGCCTGGCCACCCGCCGCTAGCCCGAGTTGCGGGACCAAATGGATGCAGGTTAAAAAAAAGCGGAGAAACCCGGGAATCCGCCCTACCCCCTGCTCCTGTCATCCTGAACGACGGGAAGAATGTCAACCCCGTGAACAGGCGAGGCGCTTCGCGACGCTCAGAATGACAGAGGAAGCGAATTCGAGGTTTGCAACGGCTGCTCGTTAAATGTTAGGCGAAGAGGGTTATTTTATGGCTTGAAAAAGTTGCAGGGCTTCGAATTCGTTGAAAGCCCGCAGGGTCTCGGTGCGGCCGCCGAATTTGGCGTTCAAAGGAACGATGATTTTCGCCACCGTTTCCGCGTCCGGGGCCTCCAGAATAGCCATTTCATCGTATTGCCCCATCAAAACATACCAGCCGATGATGGTCGCCCCCTGATCCTCGATAAACTTTTTAATCTCGTCGGCGGTGCCGGCCGCATCCTTCATGGATTCATAGGATTTTTCCGTCCACTTGGCCAAAACTACGAAGGTGGCCATCTTAATACCTCCTCTGTATTTGAAATAAGGCGGCCGCTCATGCCGCCCGCTGCACATCCACCTTGCTTTCTTGTCCTCCGATCCTAATTTAATAATAGAGAATCCTGGCCTAAAATCAAATTTTATCGATGATTATTCACCTGCCGGAGGGGGGCGGGAGCCAAACCCGCCCCCAAATACCCTGGAGCTGAGGAGGTGGAGTATGCTGCTTTATCTGGTTCAACACGCCGAAGCCAAGAGCAAGGAAGAAGACCCCGGACGGGATCTGACGGAAAAAGGGCGCCGCGACACCGAACGGGTGGCTCGCTACCTGAAAAGATTGCATGTGCAGGTCAGTCAGATTTTTCACAGCGGCAAGACCCGGGCCCGCAGCACCGCCGAGCTCCTGGCCGCTCAAGTCCAGCCGGCGACCGGAGTCTCCGAAGCCCCGGGGTTGGCGCCCCTGGATGACCCGGACATCTGGGTGGAGCGGATCGCCAGCTTGGAGGAGGATATCCTGCTGGTGGGACATCTGCCCCATCTCGGGAAGTTGGCTGCCCTCCTGATGAGCGGGGATCAGGAGAAAAGTGTGGTTAATTTTCAGATGGGCGGGGTGGTGCGCCTGCGGCGGGAGGAAGGGAACTGGGGAGTGGATTGGATGATGGTCCCGGATATCATCCCTTAGTTTGATTAAAGGAGCGATGTCCGCGGCTCCTCCAAACCCGTGGATATAGTAATACGAGTCCTGCCGGCCGACATGGTGTCCAAAAGGGGAAAACCTTTTATTTTAATCCCTCGGGTTCCTGTTTATTTTCAGCTTCCTCCCCGAGTCTCCTGTAGAGCGTCCTTCGGCCTATGCCCAAAACGGCCGCGGCCCGGCGCTTGTTTCCGTCAACTTCTCGCAGCACGTGGCGAATGTAACGCCGTTCCACTTCGGCCAGCGCCAGGAGCTTTTCTTTTTTCGCCGCCAAACCGTATAAGTCGGGGGAGCATTCCTGTGCACCGGTCTGATAATTCCGAATCCTGGCCGGCAAGTGCTCCACCTGAACCCAGCTCCCCGCGGCGAAAGTCACCGCTCGTTCCATTGCGTTGCGGAGTTCGCGCACATTTCCCGGAAAGGGGTAAAGGGTAATAAGTTCTAAAGCCCGGGGGGAGAAGCCCTTTATCTTCTTGTCCAGGGCCAAGGCAAACTGTTGCAGAAACTTGGCGGCTAGGAGCTCAATATCCTCGACGCGTTCTCTGAGGGGAGGGACTCGGAGGGTAAAGGTCTCAAGGCGGTAAAAGAGGTCGGCGCGAAAGTGCCCTAATCGGACCTCTTGTTCGATATCTCGGTGGGTGGCGGCCAAGACGCGTACATCCACTTGATATTCCCGGTTTTCCCCCACCCGCCTGAGCTTTCCGTCCTGGAGGATGCGCAGGAGCTTGGCCTGCAGAGAAAATGGTATTTCCGAGATTTCGTCCAGGAGCAGGGAGCCCCCTTCACCCTCGGCGAAGAGGCCTTGTCGACTGCTCCGGGCGCCGGTGAACGAACCCGCCACATGGCCGAAAAACTCGCTTTCCAGCAAATGTTCCGGTATCCCGGCGCAATTGACGGGCACGAACGGGCCAGCGGCACGAGTACTTTCTTTATGTATGGCCCGGGCCACCAGCTCCTTGCCCGAGCCGCTTTCCCCGAAGATCAGAACTGGACCCTGCGCCTTCGCCACCTGCCGGATTTGCTCAAACAGAAGGCGCATGGACAGGCTTTCGCCATACATACCGTGGAAGCTCCCCGAAGAAAGAAGCCCCCGCATTTGATGGACCATTTCCTTGAGCCGCTTCCTTTCCAGGATGCGCTTCACAGACAACATGAAGTGCTCCAGGTCCAGGGGCTTGGTCAGGAAGTCGTCGGCGCCGGTCTTTAAAGCTTCCACGGCCTTTGGAATGGTCCCGAAAGCCGTGATAATGAGAAATCCTGGCGGAGAATCCGGCACCTGGTCCAGGACCTTCCTGAGAAAGGTGAGGCCGTCCATCCCTGGGAGCTTCAGGTCGCACACAATCAGGTCGGGCCACTTCTGTTGCAAGGCCGGCATCGCTGCTTCAACCGTGGCCGCCCAATAGGCCTCCAGGCCGGCATCTCGGACTTCTTCATACAGCAAAGTTCCGAGGGCTTCATCATCCTCTATGATCCATACCAACCCGCTGAGCTTATCTTTTTGGGCCATCGCTCACCCCTGCATCGCTCATCGGGCCTGCGGGAATCATAAGCCGAAAAGAAGCCCCACCCATATCGCTTTCACCCACTTCGAGCGTCCCCCCGTGCTCTTCTGCAACGCTATGCGCCACGGCCAGGCCTAACCCGGTGCCTTCCCCCACGGCCTTGGTGGTGTAAAAGGGTTCAAAGATCTTCGAGCGGATTTTTTTGGGCACCCCGGGACCGTCGTCGTCCACGCAAAAGAGGACCCCCTGCCCCTGCGGCTCCCAGGAACAGCGAATGTTGCCGGTAGGAGAGCACTGGATAGCATTGCGCAAAAGATTGATCAACGCTTGTTGAACCCTTATGGTGTCCAGCTCGACGGGCGCATCGTCTTTGGACCCCGTGACCCGGATACTGGTCCCCTTTGCCTGGGCCTCTTCCCCGACGGCTGAAACGGCCGAGGTGGCCAGGCTGGCCGGGTCTATAGCGGACCGGCGAAGATGGGTTCGGTGGCTGAAATCCAGCAGGAGCCTGATAATGTATTCCATCCGACTCACTTCGCCGCGAATCGCCTCTAAAGTTTGCCGCTGTTCGTCCGGAAGGCCTTTCTGGCGCAATGCGCGCTGGGCCTTGCCACTGATGATACTCAGGGGTGTGCCCAGCTCGTGGGCGGTCCCCGCACCAAGTCTTCCGAGCGCGGCCAGCTTTTCGGTGTGACGGAGCTCCTTTTCCAGTTCATCCTGGTTTCGGCGGTGCTTAGCGAGCGCCTGCTCGGCGTCCTCGATACTATCAAGCATATGATTGAAGGTGCCACCGAGTTCGTCAATCTCCTTGGGGCCGCGATGATTGAACCGGTGCTCGCGATCCCCCCGGGCAACCCGGGACATGCTTGAAGTCAGCCGATCCAAGTGCATCCCGAGGGCGCGGTGATGCCCATACAAAACTACGGCTGAAAGCATGAGCAGAAGCACCCCCAGACTCAGAGCGCCCTTTAATCTTATGGACTCCAGGTGTTCGCTGAACTCACTCTCTTTCCGGGTGAGGTGCAGCAAGCCGTTGATTCGCCCTCCTGTGTCCGTGAGGGGCACAAAATATGAGTACACCTCCCGGCCGGCAATCCGACCGTATTCGCCCCGTCTTTGTCCGTCGGCGGCCAAGTCGGTCAGCCGATCGGGTTCGGGTTCCGGGTCGGCCAGGCCCAGCCTGCCGATCTCTTTGCCATTCTTATCGTAGACATAAGCGCTGTAAACCCTGTTGATGGCGAAGACGGATTCCAAAACCTGTTGTATGCTTCCTGGCCGGTCTTTTTCCAAGGCATAGCTCAAGGGTAGCTGTACCGCCCGCGCCACAAGCTCCAAGTCTTTTTGCATCTGGCTTTCCACCTGCTTTTCAATGGAGCTGAGGGCCAGGTATCCGAAAAGCCCTAAAGCCATTATCAAGGGCGCCACCACATAAATGAGCAGAGTCACCCGGAAACTGATGGAGGTCGGAAACAGACTGAAGCGCTTCATGGCCCCTCTTTTTGACACAATTATTTAACACATGTGCCATTTAAACACAAACCTGTGGTCCCGCCCCGGAGGAGCCCCGATAGGTGCCTTCAGGGGGAATACTAAAGTATTACAGCATGATAGCCACAGGAAACTTGCCTTAAACTTCTTGGCACGAGACATGCTTTAGGAAACAGGTAAATCAGCGAGGTCGAACGCCCCGCGTTGCCGCTAAAAAACTTTAAAAAGGAGGAGCTGAATGTTGAGAAAGTATCATCTCTTACTCATGGCTGCAATGATGTGTCTAGTATTCTTTGCAGCCCTGCCCGCTACCGCGCAACTTCAGATCAGCGATGAAGAATTGAAAAAGGCCGCCACGGCCAACGTGGAAGTAATGAGGATAAATCAGGAATATCAGCAGTCCTTGCTACAAGCCAAGGACCAGGCGCAAAGACAGGAACACCAGCGGGCAGCAAACCAAAAGATGGTCCAAGCCATCCAAAAAGCCGGACTCGATGGTGAGACGTACAACCAGATCATGGCACAAGTCAATCAAGACGAAAATTTGAGAAGGAAGTTTATGGAAATTAAAAGGCAAATGGCGCCACCCGGACGGCCACCCGCCAGAAGGCCCCCCGGACGATAATTGTTAACCTCGCCACGGGCAGAATCCAGCAGGACCCGTGGCGCCTTCCGACCGGTCGGTCTTGCCGGTTGGCGCAACTCCAACCCCTGACCAACCTCCCAGGCCAGGGTTCGGGGCCTTGCCCTCCCCCTTTTCCACCCCGGGCCCCTGGCCGTTTTCTTGAGGGGGTTCTAACAGGAGGACCTCATGCCCCTTGGATTCCTGCAACGCTGTTCCGAAAAGTTTCTTCATATGCAATGTTGTTAACTTGAGCACTCAAGATGAGGCGACCTTGGCCTGTCATTCTGAGGGAGCCGGTAGGCGACCGAAGAATCTAGACCCTTCGCTTCGCTCCGGGTGACACCTAGATGGCGGGCGGGACGCCCGCCTTGCCAGCCTTTTCATAATTTACGGGTGGGCCACCGGCCCATGAGGAACTTCTTTGAGGTTTGCTGCCGAAGGAGTGGCAGGTGCTGGTCGTCGGGCGGCCTGCCGTGGGTTCTCAACGAGGCTCAAGCACCTTTTTAATAGCCTCGGCCAGAGTTTCCACCCCGAGGAGTTCGAGCCCCGGAAAGTCGCCCAGGCGCTCGGTCTGGCGTCGGGCCAACAGGGCCCTTTTGAACCCCAGTTTGTGACCCTCCTTGAGGCGGATTTCGGGCTGGCTCACGGCCCGCACCTCGCCGGTGAGGCCCACTTCCCCGAAGACCAGGGTGTCCAGCGGCACCGGCTTTTCCAGATAGGAGGAGGCCAGGGCCAGGGCGATTCCCAGGTCGGCGGCGGGTTCGCTGAGGCGGACGCCGCCGGCCACGTTGACGAAGAGGTCCTGGCCGGACAGGCCCAGCCCCACCCGCTTTTCCATCACCGCCACCAGGAGGGAGACGCGGCCCGGGTCCACGCCGCTGGTCTGGCGGCGGGGCAGGGCCAGGGAGGAGGGCGACACCAGGGCCTGAATTTCCACCAGGATGGGGCGGGAGCCCTCGAGCGACGGGGCCACCACGGAGCCCGGCACATCGTGGGCCCGCTCGGACATGAACAGGGCCGAGGGGTTGGGGACCTCCGCCAGCCCCGCTTCCTGCATCTCGAACACCCCCAACTCCTGGGTGGGCCCGAAGCGGTTTTTTACGGTGCGCAGCAGGCGAAAGGCGTGGGAGCGGTCGCCTTCGAGGTAGAGCACCGTGTCCACCAGGTGCTCCAGGGTCATGGGACCGGCCAGGGTGCCTTCCTTGGTGACGTGGCCGATCAGAAAAGTGGCCATGCCGGTGAGCTTGGCCTGCTGGGCCAGCCGGAAGGCGGTCTCCCGCACCTGGGCCAAAGAGCCCGGCGCCGCGGGCAGGGTGGCGGTGTACAGGGTCTGGATGGAATCCAGGGCCAAAAACGCCGGGCGCACTTCTTCCACCAGCTTGAGAATATTTTCCAGGCAGGTCTCGGTGGCTACCAGCAGGGCCGGGGAGGCCAGCCCCAGGCGGTCGGCCCGGAGCTTCAGCTGGGCCTCGGATTCTTCCCCGGAAAGGTAGAGGCCGATGAGGCGGTCCCGGCAGAGGCAGTCCAGGACCTGGAGCATGAGGGTGGACTTGCCGATGCCAGGGTCGCCGCCCAGCAAGACCACGGAGCCGCCCACCAGGCCGCCTCCCAGGACCCGGTCGAATTCGGCCAGCCCCGAGGGTTGGCGGGCTTCGGGCTGGCTGGTCAGCTGGACCAGGGGTTGGGGGCTGCCGCGCCGGGGGGGGAGAGGCACCTCCCCCGGCCCGGGCCGGGGCCCCACCACCTCTTCGGCCAGGGTGTTCCAGGCGCCGCACTGGGGACAGCGCCCCAGCCATTTGCTTACCTGATGGCCGCAACTCTGGCAGATAAAAACCGATTTGGCTCCGGGATGGCGCATTTTTTTGCCTTAGGGAAATTCAGGGGCATTGTAGCTCAATAGTCCTTGCTTGCCAACCAGGGAGGAGCTTGGTAGGGTAAAGTTAAGCTGAAGGATGGGGAGCCTTCCAGCTTAGGTGTCCGTCAGAGATTCTGGTCCTTCGGTTCTCTGGACATCACTTTAACCGGGAGCACAGGCATCTTGCCTGTGCCACACGGACTGGAAGTCTGTGCTACCGTTGCGCCCCGTTTTTTTTGCCTCGTTCCCAGCTGTGCTTGGCAACGCTTAAACCATTTAACTGCGGTCGTTTTCGTTCCCAAGTACAACTTGGGAACGACTTGAAATGGTTTTTGGCCAGCTAAAGCTGGCGGCTACATTTTTAAAATGGGTTTCCAGGCTGAAAAATCCCGATCAAAGCTAAGCTGCCCATGACCCACTCCATTTCCACTCTTGATCAGAAGCGCTTTCAGCACGCGGCGGCCCGGCTGGCGGAGTCGACGGCGCTGCAGGTGCTCCAGCAGCTGGCTCAGGCGCGGCAAATCCGGGTCTACCTGGTCGGGGGCACGGTCCGGGAACTGGCCCTGGGGGGCCGCACCCCCGACCTCGACCTGGCCGTGTCGCAGCGGACCCTGGAGTTGGCCCAGGACCTGGCCCGGGCCCTGGGAGGCACGTATGTCCTGCTGGACGAGGCCGAGCGCACCGCCCGGGTGGTGGCCGGCGGGGACCTCCTGGATCTGGCCGAGTTTCGGGGGCCCACCCTGGAAGAGGACCTGCGGGGCCGGGATTTCACCATCAACGCCTTGGCCCTGGACCTGGCGGCCCTGCTGGCCGGGGAGCCGGTGGAGCTCATCGACCCCGGCGGCGGCCGGACCGATCTGGCGGCCGGGCAGGTGCGGATGGTGGCGGCCGCCAATCTGGAGGCCGACCCCCTGCGCCTGCTGCGGGCCTACCGCTTTGCCGCCACCCACGGGTTCACCGTGACCCCGGACACGGCGGCGGCCATCCAGGCCCGGGCACCGGCCCTGGCCCGGGTGGCGGGGGAACGGGTGCATTACGAGCTCCTGCAGCTGCTGGCTGCGCCCCGGGCGGCCCCGGTGCTGCGGGACCTGGACCGGGTGGGCCTGCTGACCCGGATTTTTCCGGAGCTCCTGGACATGAAAGGGGTGCCCCAGGACGGCTATCATCATCTCAACGTCTTCGAGCATTCCCTGGAAGCGGTGGCCCAACTGGAAGAGGTGCTGGCGGCGCCGGAGCGCTTTTTTGGGGGCCTGGCGGCGGACCTCCGGCGGCAGGCGGCCCAACCGGGCCGGGCGGCGGTGCTCAAGGTGGCGGCCCTGTTTCACGACATC
>CAZLRL010000057.1:0-10116 GCA_964561645.1 uncultured Desulfobacterales bacterium | reverse complement strand
TAGCTGTAAGCAATAAGCAATAAGCTATAAGCAATGAGGCGGTCGAGACTAATAAAAGGTGTTCACTGGCAATAGGAAGGTCTCAAGCGCAGGCTAAAGCCTGCGGCTACAATTTGGAAAAATATTGTTCTTATGATGTTGTGCTTATAGAAATGAAACTCAACAATTAAGTTTAGAGCTTAAATACTGTTTTTTGCTTAAAGCTTAAAGCCTAAAGCTTATGGCTCAATGCTTAAAGCTTAAAGCCCAAAAAGGAGGGCCCACGCCCAGATGAATTTGGAACTCAGGCGTCTCATCGACCAGGTCAGTCGCGATAAGGGCATCGACAAGGAATTGTTGGTCAGTGCCATCAAAGATGCCATCCGCTCGGCGGCCCGTAAAAAGTACGGGCCCAAGCTGGACATCGAGGTGGAGTATCGGGACGACACAGGGGAGATCGAGGTCTTCCAATACAAGGAAGTAGTCGAGGAAGTAACGGACCCGGGCCAGGAAGTCACCTTTGAGGAAGCCCGGGGTCTGGACCCGGAATGCGAATTGGGCGACCAGTTGGGCATCAGGATAGATGCCGCCCAATTCGGCCGCATTGCGGCCCAGTCCGCCAAGCAAATCATTATGCAGCGGATGAAAGACGCGGAACGGGACCTGGTCTTCGAGGATTTTAAAGACCGCAAAGGGGAAATCATCAACGGCATTGTGCAGCGCCTGGACCCGGAGGGCATCATCGTCAACCTGGGGCGCACCGAGGCCCTGCTGCCGCCGTCGGAGCAGGTGCCCCGGGAGATCTACCACAAAGGGGAGCGCATCCGGGCCTATGTGTTGGACGTCAAGCGCCAGACCCGGGGGCCTCAGATCATCCTGTCCCGCACCCATCCCAACTTTCTGGTGTCCCTGTTTGAGTCCGAGGTGCCGGAAATCGCCGAGGGCATCGTGCAGGTGCTGGGGTGCGCCCGGGAACCGGGCAGCCGCTCCAAAATCGCGGTGGCCTCGAGGGAGTCGGACGTGGACCCGGTGGGAGCCTGCGTCGGCCTGAAAGGCTCCCGGGTGCAAAATATTGTCCAGGAACTGCGCGGGGAGAAGATCGACATCATCCCCTGGAACCCGGATGTGGCCAAGTTCGCCACCAACGCGCTGGCGCCCGCGGATGTGAGCCGGATTATTTTGAACAAAGACCAGCAGATCATGGAAGTCATCGTTCCGGATGATCAACTGTCCCTGGCCATCGGCAAAAGAGGCCAAAATGTACGCCTGGCTTCCAAACTGGTGGGCTGGAGAATCGATGTTAAAACCGAATCCAAGTATTCGAAATCATTAAAGGAAGGCTATCTGTCGCTGCTGCGTATACCCGGGGTGGGGGAAATTACCGCCAACACATTGCACGAAGCGGGCTTTACCTCCGCCAAAGTGGTGGCGGAGACCAGCCTGGAGGAATTGATTCAATCCACCGGCTTGACCGAGAAGAAGGCGAGCACGCTTTTGGCTGCGGCCCAGGAGATGCTGGCGCCGGAAGCCGAGGAAGCCGAGGAAGTGAAAGAGACGGCTGCCAACCCGGCGGCTGCAGAATAACGACGAGGGCAAAGCACAGGGAAAAATTTTTTGGGGGGTTAAATCAGGTTTATGGCCAGAATCAGAGTACAAAGTTTAGCCAAAGAACTGAAGGTGGATGTATTGCAGTTGATGCAGCATCTGAAGGATGACATGGGTCTGCAGGTTACCTATTTGAGTACCCTGGACGAGGGCACGGCCTCCCAGGTGCGTGAAATGATGAGCCAGGACACGGCTCAGATGGAGGAGTTGCGCATCGGGGAAAACGTCAAGCGCCGCCGGCGGGTGGCGCCCGCGGCTCCGCCTCAGCCGGAGGCTCAGCCCGAGGGGGAGGAAGCCGCGGCCGCGGCTCCGGAGGAGGCTCCGAAGCCGAAGCGGGCCAAAGCGGCCCGGGCCCGGGTGGTCAAATTGCCGTCGAAAAAGGCTGCTGCGCCTCTCCCTAAGGAAGAAGCTGCCCCGCCGCGCGCTCCGGCTGAGGAGGCGCCCCCTCCAGTGCCTGAAGCTGAAACGCCCGCCGGCCCGCCGGAAGTTGCCGCTGAGACGACCCCCCCGGCTCAGCGCGAGCCGACCAAGGCTCCGCCGGCGAAACGTCCCAAGACCAGATTGAAAAAGAAGGAAACACCGGCCCGGATCATCAGCCTGCCCCCCGAGGGGGCGCCGCCGATGGAACCCGCCGAGGCCGCGCCGCCCGCGGCCAAAGCCGAAGTGGAAACCGGCAAGGAATGGCCGGCCCCCATGCCCGGGGTGCAGCCACCGGGGGCCCCGCCCAAGCCCGAAACCAAGGGCAAGAAAAGGGGCAAAAAGGTGGAAGTGGTGGAAATTCCCGCCAAAAGCAAACCGGGTAAAAAACGCGAGGTGCGGGAACGGGCGGATCTGTATTCCGAAGGCGAAGGGCGGATGCCCGGCCGCAAGAGGGGCATGAGAAAGGCCGTCAGGAAGACGGGCAAAAGCGAACTCACCGTGCCCAAAGCCATCAAGCGCCGGGTCAAGGTGAGCGAATCCATAACCGTGGGCGAGCTGGCCAAGCGCATGGGCATCAAGTCCAGCGAAATCATCAAGCAGTTGCTCTCCATGGGAGTAGTGGCCAACATTAATTATCCCATTGATTATGATTCCGCCGCGATTGTGGCCAGCGAATTCGGCTTCGAGGTGGAGCGGGCCCAGGTCCAGGAAGAGGATCTGCTGTCCATCCACGCCGAGGATAAGGGCGAGGCCCTGCCCCGGCCGCCGGTGGTCACGATCATGGGCCATGTGGACCACGGCAAAACCTCGCTGTTGGACGTCATCCGGGAAAGCCGCATCGTGGCCGGCGAAGCCGGAGGCATTACCCAGCACATCGGCGCCTATCATGTGGAGTTGCCCCAGGGGAACGTGGTTTTCCTGGATACGCCGGGTCACGAAGCCTTCACCTCCATGCGGGCCAGGGGCGCGCAGGTCACGGACCTGGTGGTCTTGGTGGTGGCCGCGGACGACGGCGTCATGGAACAGACCCAGGAGGCCATCAACCACGCCCGGGCTGCGGGCGTGCCCCTGGTAGTGGCCGTGAACAAGATCGATAAAGCCAATGCCAACCCCGAACGGGTGAAACGGGAACTGGCCAACGTGGGCGTGGTGCCGGAAGACTGGGGCGGCGATGTCCTGCTTGCCGAAGTCTCCGCCAAGCAGCGCCTCGGCATCGAGGACCTGCTGGAAAAGATCCTGTTGCAAGCGGAAATTCTCGATCTCAAAGCTCCGGCCGAGATGCCGGCCCAGGGGCGCATCATCGAATCCCGGCTGGATAAGGGCCGGGGTCCGGTGGGCACGGTCCTGGTGCAAAAGGGTACCTTGCATCAAGGCGATTACTTTGTCTGCGGCCATGAATATGGCCGGGTGCGAGCCCTGCTGGACGATATGGGCGAGCGGGTCGAAGAGGTCACCCCGGGGCTTCCCGCCGAGGTCCAGGGCTTCAGCGGTACCCCCGAGGCGGGGGACGAATTCCAGGTGCTGGAAGACGAACGCCGGGCCAAGCAGATCGCCATGATGCGGCAGCAGAAGCAGCGGGAGGCGGCCTTGGCCCGCCTGAGCAAGGTGAGCCTGGAGAAGCTCTATCAGCAGATCAAAGATGGCGCGGTCAAGGAACTGCGGGTGATCCTCAAGGCCGACGTGCACGGTTCCATCGAGGCCCTGGTCAAGGCCCTCTCCGAGTTGGGCAATGAAGAGATCAAGGTGAACATCATCCACACCGGGATCGGGGAGGTGACCGAGAGCGACATCATGCTGGCCTCCGCGTCCGACGCCATCGTGGTGGGCTTCAACGTCAAGACCAACCCCAAGGCCCAATCCCTGGCGGAGCAGGAACAGGTGGATGTGCGCTTTTACGATATCATCTACAACCTCTTGAACGAGATCCAGTCGGCCATGGAAGGGATGCTGGAGCCGATAGTGGAGGAACGGGTCATCGGCCAGGCGGAAGTTCGGGCTACCTTCAGCATTACCAAATTCGGCAAGGTGGCCGGCTGCATGGTCCAGGACGGCAAAGTGGAACGCAACGGCCTGGCCCGGGTGAAGCGCAACGGGCAGATCCTGGTGGAAGGCGCCAAGATCAATTCCTTGAAACGCTTCAAAGAAGACGTCAAGGAAGTGACCGCAGGGTATGAATGCGGCATCGGCCTCGACAAGTTCGACAACTTTGAGACCGGGGATATTATTGAGGCCTACGTCCAGAAAAAGGTGAAAGCCGAGCTGGCGGCTCCGGCGCCCAGACCGGTGAGAGAAGAGCAGGGCTGATAAGCGCCTGAGTAATTCGCCACTGCCGGCTTACAAGGAAGACACAGCATGGTTGTAGCCATAGCCCGGCTCACCCTGATCCTCCATGACAACAAATCCCTCAAGGGGAAGCGCAAGGTCATAAAAAGCCTCATTGAGAAGGTGCGCCACCGCTTCGAGGCCTCCGTGGCCGAGGTGGAGGATCAGGACCTGTGGCAAAAGGCCAAAATCGGGGTTGCCGTGGTAGGCAACGACGCCCGCCTGCTTTCCACCCGCCTGGACCAGATTGCCTCTTTTATCGACAACCAGCACCTGGCTGAGATCGTGGAATCTCACGTGGAACTCTGTTACCTGGAGAAATAATATGCGTCCCGGCGCCCGCCCCGTCAAACGCTCCACCCGGGTGGGGGAACTTTTGCGAGAAATCCTGGCTGCCATTCTGCTGGAGCGGGTGGCGGACCCGCGGCTTCAGGAGATCACCATTACGGAAGTGGATATGAGTCCGGACCTGAAGCTGGCCCGGGTGTATTACGCGGTGCGCCAGGGGGCCGACCAGGACGAGGTCATCATCGCCCTGGACAAGGCCCTGGGTTTTATCAAGCAGGAGGTGGCCCGGGAGCACATCCTGCGCACCATGCCGGAGTTCCACTTTCTGCCGGATCAGACCCTGGACAAGGCGGCGCGGCTGGAAGAATTGCTGGATTCCCTGGACCGGGATAGCGGAGATAAATCCTGAAATCCAGGCAACCTTCCTCTCTACAAGGGAAAATTATGGCTCAACGCGGGGGCGAGATCCGGAGTTTTTGGGTTTGAGAACACGAATCGAAGCCGGGATGTTAAAGCTGTTCGTCACCTGCCTGGTTTTTCTTTTCCTGGTCATATTTCCCCTGACGCCGCAGGCCGCAGAACGCGACCTGGTGGCCTTTGTGCGGGGGGATAACATCTGGGTGGCCGCGAGCGACGGCAGCGGCGCCCGGCAGCTTACCACCGACGACCGGGCCGCCTCCCCGGCCCTGTCCTGGGACGGGAAATGGGTGGCCTTTACCTGCCGGGAAGGGGACAAGGTGGGCATTTGCCTGGTCCCCAGCGCGGGCGGGCCGGTGCAGCGCCTCGACCTGCCCGGGATTGCCGACGCCTGGAGCCCGGCCTTCTTCCCCGAGGGCCGCCAGCTGGCCCTGGTGACCCGGTTCAATATCCGCACCGAGGTCCTGGACGGGGACAAGCAGGAAACGGCCACCCACGCGGTCAGTGTGCTGGACCTGGACACCGGCAAGGTGCGCCATCTGGTCACCACCCCCGACCACCTCTGGGATATGGGGGATATTTACGAAAACGTGGCCGTGTCCCCGGACGGCCGCCTGGTGGCGTACCAGGAGAGCGGCACCGATGTGTCAGGGGGCTTTGTGGTCCTGAATCTTAAGGGCCAACGGGTGGGGCGTTATCCCCGGAATCCCGACAAAGACTACCGCCCCTTCTGGCGGCCGACTTTCTCGCCGGACGGCGGCAAGATGTTGTGCTTCTCCATGGCCATTACCATGGGGGAAGGAGCCAAGACCTACATCTACCTGGTGGATTTACGGACCTGGAAAGCCGCCCGGATTACGACCGGCTACTACCCCACCTTTGTGGATGGCGGTAAGGCCGTTGTGTTCGAGCGCTGGACCGAGACCGGCCGTCCGGGAGGGGCCGGCACCAAGATCGACCTCTGGCGCCTGGACAGTTCTTTCGGGGCCCAGCCCCGGCTCATTTTGAAGGATGCGGAGAAACCGGCGGGGTTGGGGGGATGATGAGGGGAAGGATTCATCTAATGGGTGCGGTCCAAGCAACCAGGGGCCGAACGAGGTAAGCAAAATGGAACCCAAGGGTGCTGAATACGTCTTCCGGACAATTGAGCCATATCAGGAAAAACTGAAAAGCCTTGGAGTTCGCAAGTTGGGTCTGTTCGGTTCTTTTGCCCGCGAGGAGAGTAGGGAAACCAGCGACTTGGATTTTTTGGTCGAATTAGAACCAGAAACCTTTAGATCTTACATGGATGTCAAATTCTTTTTAGAAGATTTGTTTGAGTCTGAAGTGGACTTAGTCCTGATAGATGCTATCAAGCCACAATTACGGGAGACAATCCTGGGGGAAACTATTTATGCCCCGGGATTTTAATTTGTATTTAGAAGATATCCTGGAGTGCATTGATAAAGTTAGTCGTTATGTAGCTGGTCTTAGTTTTGCAAACTTTTTGAAGGATGAGAAAACAATCGATGCAGTAAACCGCAATTTGGAAATAATTGGTGAGGCAGCACGAAATATACCTGAACAAATCAAAATCAAGCATCCAGAAATAGAATGGCGAGGAATTATCGGCCTTCGCAATATTTTAATTCATGAGTATTATAGCCTTACTCTGAAGATCATTTGGGATATTATCCAAAACGAATTACCCATTTTACGTGAACAAATCAAGCAAGTGCTGTTGAAAAAATAAAATGTCCTTAAACGGCCTCCTCCTCATCGACAAACCCGCGGGGATCACCTCGTTTGACGTGGTGCGCCGGGTGCGTCGGGCCCTGAAGGTGCGCAAAGTCGGGCACCTGGGCACCCTGGACCCCTTTGCCACCGGGCTTTTGCCCCTGGCGTTGGGGGAGGCCACCAAGCTGGCCCAGTTCCTGCTGGAGGAGCCCAAGACCTACAGGGCCGTCCTGAAGCTGGGAGTGGAGACGGACACCCAGGACTTGACCGGGAGGGTCGTCCGGGAGTCCGAGGCCCTGCCGTGGCCCGAGGAGATTTATCAGGCCGCGGGCGCGTTCAGGGGCGAAATTGACCAGGTGCCACCCCGGTATTCGGCGGTGCACCACCAGGGGACGCGTCTTTATAAACTGGCCCGGCAGGGGGAGGACGTGGAGGCCCCGCCCCGCAAAGTGGTGATCCATCGGCTGGAGGTGGAGGACATCGCCACCCCCCTGGTCACCATCCAGGTGGAGTGCTCCAAGGGCACCTACGTGCGCACCCTGGCCCACGACCTGGGCCGGGCCCTGGGGTGCGGGGCGCATCTGGTGGGACTCACCCGCCTGGCAGTGGGGCCTTTTCGCCTGGAAGAGGCTTTGCTCCTGGAGGAAGTGGAAAAACCGGAAAATATTGCGTCCCTCCGCGGGCACCTCATCCCGTTGGCCGAGTGTCTGCCCGGCCTCCAGGCCGTGCACGTGGACCGCACCCAGGCCCGGCGCCTGGCCCAGGGGCAAACGCTTCCCTGGCCGGGGTTGGATTCCAGCGAGGGGGAGAAGGTGCGGGTTTTGACCGATGGAGGACTGGTGGCGGTGGCCGCGGTCCGGACGCAGGGAGTGCAGCCGGTTTTGGCTCCCCTGCGGGTTTTTCACCAGGCTTTTGCAAGCCAAGATCGGCCCGAACATCGGGCCGGTCCGGCGGCTCAGGGCAAACCACAGGCAGGAGGCCTGTGAAACTATAGGAAAGGGGAAACGCCAAGCTGATCACTGACAGCATAACGTTATTCACAAGGAGGAAGCAGTGACCCTAGACACTGAACAGAAGCGTGACATTATCGACCGGTTCCGTCTGCATGATTCGGATACCGGCTCCACCGAGGTTCAGGTGGCCATCTTGAGCGAGCGGATCAGTTACCTGACCGACCATTTCAAGACCCACGCTAAAGATCACCACTCCCGCCGGGGTTTGATCAAACTGGTGGGACAGCGGCGACGCCTCCTGAACTATCTTAAGAACAAAGATATCGACCGATATCGTACCTTGATCGAGCAGCTCGGACTGCGCAAATAGGAGGCAAGATAACCCTCATGTCAACCACATACGAAGTGGAAGTGGGAGGGCGGACCCTAAGTTTTGAAATCGGCCGCATGGCTTTTCAGGCCAGCGGCGCGGTAGTGGTGCGGTATGGCGAGACCGCCGTGTTGGTCACCGCGGTCATGTCTGATCGTCCCCGGGAGGGCATAGATTTTCTACCCCTGACCTGTGACTATCTGGAGATGGCCTATGCCGCCGGCCGCATTCCCGGAAGCTTTTTCCGTCGGGAGATCGGCCGCCCCAGCGAAAAGGAAACCCTTACTTCCCGTCTCATCGACCGTCCCTTGAGGCCCTTATTTCCCAAGGGCCAAAGAAATGAACTTCAAGTAATCGCCACGGTGCTTTCCAGCGACCTGGATACCGATTCGGACATTCCGGCCCTAAACGGCGCGGCCGCGGCCGTGGAAATCTCTGACATTCCCTTCCAGGGACCGGTGGCTGCGGTTCGGGTAGGCAAAGTGGATGGCAAACTCATTGTCAACCCCACGAATACCCAGCTCAAGGACAGCCGCCTCAACCTCATCGTGGCGGGTGCGCCCCAAGGGCTGGTCATGGTGGAAGGCGGCGCCCGCATGGCTTCGGAGGATGAAATTCTGGAGGCCCTGTTTTTCGCCCAGGAGCAGATTCAGCCCATCCTCAATCTCATCAGCCGCATGCGGGAGGAAATCGGCACTCCCAAGCAGGAGCCGCCGCTGCTCCCCGACTACGGCGATCTGCCCCAACAGGTGGCCGACCTGGCCACGGACCGCCTCCTGGCCGCGCTGAGCAATCCCCAGAAGCAAGATCGGCGCCAGGTGGTGGATCAGGTCCGGGAGGACGTGCTGGCGGAACTGGGCGAAACCGTGGAGGGCCGCGAGAAAGATGTGGTCAACCTCCTGGGTGACCTGAAAAAGAAATTGGTGCGGGAAAAAGTGCTCCGGGAAAAGCGGCGGGTGGACGGCCGGACTTTTGCGGAGGTCAGGCCCGTCACCTGCGAAATCGATCTGCTTTCCCGCACCCACGGCTCGGCCCTGTTTACCCGGGGCGAAACCCAGGCCCTGGCGGTCACCACCCTGGGCACCCCCTCGGACGAGCAGCGCATCGAAAGTCTGTTCGGCGAGACCTTCAAGTCCTTTATGCTGCACTACAATTTCCCGCCTTACTCCGTGGGCGAAGCCCGGTTTCTCCGGGGCCCGGGGCGGCGGGAGATCGGACACGGGGCGCTGGCCGAACGGGCCATTTCCCAGGTCCTGCCCGATGGCGAGGAGTTCCCCTACACCATCCGGGTGGTCTCCGAAATTCTGTCCAGCAACGGCTCATCCTCCATGGCTACGGTCTGTGGGGCCAGCCTGGCCATGATGGACGCGGGCGTGCCCATCAAAAACGCGGTCGCGGGCGTGGCCATGGGCCTGATGAAAGAAGGAGACGAAGTCGCGGTCCTGTCCGACATCCTGGGCGACGAAGACGCGCTGGGTGATATGGACTTCAAGGTCGCGGGCACCAGCGACGGCATCACCGCGCTGCAAATGGACATCAAAATGCCCGGCCTGACCCGGGAAATCATGGCCCAGGCGCTGTCCCAGGCCCGGGACGCCCGGCTGTACATCCTGGGCAAGATGAACGAGGTCATTGCCGAACCCGCACCGGGTCTCAAAGATCACGCCCCCAAGATCGTGGTGATCCACATCAACCCGGACAAAATCCGGGAAGTCATCGGCCCGGGTGGCAAAATCGTCAAGCAGATCGTCGCCACCACCGGAGTCAAAATCGACATCGACGACGACGGCCGGGTGCACATCTCCTCCCCCACCCAGCATCAGGCGGATGAAGCCATCAAGATTATCAAGGAGCTGACCGCGGAGGCGGAAGTGGGAAAGATTTATCACGGCAAGGTCAAAAAGATCATGGACTTCGGGGCCTTTGTGGAGATACTGCCGAATACCGACGGCTTGATCCATATTTCCGAGCTGGCCCACCACCGGGTCAAGGCGGTCACGGACATCCTCAAGGAAGGGGATGAAGTTACGGTCAAGGTTCTGGATA
>CAZLRL010000056.1:8391-10165 GCA_964561645.1 uncultured Desulfobacterales bacterium | reverse complement strand
GGGCGGGCCTCCGTGCCCGCCAAGACTATGGGCGGCCAGGGACGGCCGCCCCACCAGAAGGTGGTTCCCGAAGCAATTTTTTCCAGTTATTTTTCTGTAGCCGCAGGCTTTAGCCTGCGCTCATTTCCATAGTTATTTTTTTCAAGCTAAAGCTTAGGATTACAGGGAAAGTACCTAGCCCCGCGGCGGCCAGGTAGTTTTCCCAGCAGCAATTTATGGCGCGTAAGACGCGCCCTACAACTTGAGACCTCTACGAAAATCATGGTGAACAGCCGCCCCCGGCTGTATTTTGCAGGCGAGGGCGCCTGCTCTACAAAATTTTAAAAAAGCGATTTTCGCAGAGGTCTCAGAGATGAGATCCTTCCTTTCGTTTAAGATGCACAAATGATCGGGCCGACACTTCGCAGGCCGGGTCACCTCTCCCACAGATGGAATCGGATAAAATCCCCCCGGCTCACCGGCGGCGGGCCTTTGGCGGCCACCCACCAGGTGAGCTCCGCCGGGTTGAAAACCACGCTGTTGGCCGTGCCGGGATTGGCAATGCCGGGATCTGCCAAAATGGCCTGGAGGTCAGCCGGTTCCAGGGTGCGGTGGGCAGCCAATTCCCGGAGGCGGGTGTTGCGGGCCTGGGAGTAGGCCTCGGTGAAGTGGTAGGGCTCCAGGACCGCGCCGGGCGGGCGGCGGCGAAAGCGCCCCTTTTCCGACGCCATTTCGGAGCTCTGGAAATGGTTGGTCACGGTGATCAGGCCTGCCAACGGCCGACGCACCGCGTTATGGCGGGCGGAAAGCTCCAGGACCAGGGCCTCCCCGGGTCCGGTGAGCAGCACATTGTTGCCGATGGTCCCCGGGACCGCCAGAATCCGTCCGGCCACCTCCTCGACCGTGGCCCCCTGCTCCAGGGCCAGGCGGTAGCGCAGCCCTGCGGGCAGCCCTTTCCGGGTGGCGCTCCGGCACATGGAGGCCAGCTGGGCCAGAGCCACCCCGGCCCGGTTCATGCCCGTGGTGACCCCTACGTAACCGGGCCAGCCCAGGGAAGCCAGGGGCACGCCCTTTTCCGGGGTCACGAGAAACAGGGTCTGATAGCCGATAAGCGCGTCCACAAAGACGGGATAGTCCAGGTTGCGCCCCGCCAGGTAGAAGCCCCGGGAGGTCCGTCCCTCACCCACGGCCACCGCGGAACAGGAGGCCAGGTTGTTGGCCAGATCATCCAGGGTATTGATCAGGAGCACCAGGGGCAGTCCCAGCCCCGCGCCGGCTGCCACACTTGCCAATTCTTCCCGGACGCGGGCCGGCAGGTGAGGCCAGAAAGACAGGCAGGCAAAACGCTGCATTAGAGCCAGGAGGGGCAGGGCGCCGACATACAGGGTCAGCCGGGAGAGATATTTGACCAGGGTCCGGCGCAGGGCGCGGATTTCGGCGCTCAAAAGCTCGCCGTGCCGCCGGCCCCGCTCCCAGGGGGTGCCGGCCAGCTCAATGATCCGAGGGGCTTCCATTCCCGACATGTCAAGCGGTGTGGGATATATCAAGATCTACCAGCCACTGCCCCCGCCGCCGCCGCCTCCACCGCCGGAGAAGCCCCCGCCGCCGCTCCCCGAGGAGGACCCGGGCGCGGTGGCCGCAGACGCGATGGCCCCCGCGAAGCTGCTGCCCAGGGTATCGGAAAAGCGGGAGGGGTGGAAAGAACCCCAGGAGCGGCCGTGATACCAGACCGGGGAATAACCGTTGCCCTCGGCCTGGGCCTGGGCCAGGACCTCGGCGAACTGCTCACTCCATT
>CAZLRL010000056.1:0-8381 GCA_964561645.1 uncultured Desulfobacterales bacterium | reverse complement strand
AGAGCCAGGGCGTAGGGAAGATATTTTTCAAATAATTCCGGCGTCTTTTCCGGCGGGTGAAACATCTCCAGGCGTTCTTTTTCAGCCACCGACAGGTAGAGTTTGAAGCCCTCGATCTGATCCATGACCCGGCGGCCCTTGAGGGTGGGAGCCTTGAGCAGGTAGTAAAAAACGCAGTTGGTCAAGATCAGGGCCACCAGGATGAGCCCCGCAGCCAGGGACATGGTGCTGGCCAGGAGATAAAAACCCAACACCTCCCCGGCCAGGAAAAACAGGGTAAAAATACTGGCTCCGACGGCGGTCATGATCTTGCCCCACTGCCGAAGCTCCAGGCCCCGGACAAATCGCCATTTTTTCCAGGCCCCCACCACTAAAAAGCAGCAGCCCACCGTCCACAAGGACAGCCACAGCATACTGAAGCCGGCCTCCCAAGCTGCGGGCGAAGTCAGTACCATGAGGCCCAAACCCAGGAGAGTGAGAACCGCGCCGGGGATCAGGTATTGGGAATTATTGAGGAAATATACTTTGGTCAGTTCCCGGTTCAAGGTGCTTTTCAGGGCATCCCGAGCCTTGCCGATAATGCTATGGTTTTTGTTATCCAGCTCCACCGCGTCCTTATAACTGGAAAACAGGCTGCCGGCCAGTTTCCGTTCCCCGGACGACAGGGGGGCATTATTGCGATTGCCTTTCCGCAGCGTATAATCCCCGCCATTTTCTTCGATGACCAGATGTCCCTTGACGGCCATATCCACCACCGCAGCGGTGAAGGCCTTGTTGTCAAAGCCCAGGTGCATCAAAAACCGGGTGGCCGCCGGGGAAAAACCCTGGGGGGGCTTGAACAGAGGAATAATGACGCCCGATCCCGGGTCCCGGCCCACCCGGTTCCAGACCATCAGGTAATAACCCATAAGGACCAGGAGCCAGATGAGGCCCAGGAAGACACTCAGGTTATCCTTCAGGAAAGAGGCGGTTTTTTCTGTCTCGGAAGGTTCGGTGACAAAGCCCTTGGGCCAGGCCACCGCGATGGTCAGGCCCTCTCCCGGTTTCAGGCCCCGGGTGGTGAAAAACACGATATCACCGGCCTGGTTGTAGCTGACCCGAAAATCCTCGCCCGTGGCCCCGGCCGGGCCGGTGTAGGCGGTGTATTCGGTCACGGTGGCGCCTTCGGGAAGGGTCACCACCGCCTCGACCCGCTCGATGGGGAACGTCCAGCCAGTGCCGGTGACGTTCCAGTACAGTTCGTCAAAGCCCTCGAAAAAGCCCAGCTGCCGGTTGGTTTCGTAGGTGATGGTGTAGGTGTAGACGCCGGGCTTGAGGTAGACGTCTTTCTGGCCGATATAAATCTTTTCGCCGTTCAGCGCGGCCTTTAGATGATAGGGCTCCGGGCGCCCGTCCCGCAGCACCTTTTTGACGTCAAAGCCCACCCTGACGGTGTTGCCGAACCGGTCCCGGTAGCGGGTGGGAAAGTCCCGGACAATGCCCCGTTTGATTTCCCGCCGGGCGCAATTAACCGTAATCTTCTCGGTCACCGTCAGACTGGCATCGGCGTGCACCACAATATGGCTGCGAAAGGAGAGAATCCTTTCGGCCTGGTCCGCGCCTGCCGCCGCCGGTCCGGGCAAAATCCACAGCCCGGCCACCCACAGGGCCACCAGCAAGCCGCGGAGGAAAAATCTGGTGCCAGCCATTTATCAAGCGAAACTTACCTGGGGCACGGCCCGGTCGGCCTGGTCCTCCAGCTGGAAGTATTCCACCTCATGGAACCCGAACATGCGGGCCACGATGTTGCTGGGAAAGGACTGCACCAGGATGTTGAGGTTGCGCGCGGCGCCGTTGTAATAACGCCGGGACAGTTGCAGCTGTTCCTCGATGTCAGCCAGGGATTTTTGCAATTCCATGAAATTCTGGCTGGCCTTGAGGTCGGGATAATTTTCCGCCACCGCGAACAAACTTTTGAGGGCCTGGGTGAGCATGCCCTCCACCTGGCCTTTTTCGGCCACGGATTCGGCCTGGAGGCTCCGGGTCCTGAGTTCGGTAACCTTTTCCAGAACCTGGCGCTCATGACCCATGTAGCCTTTCACGGTCTCCAGGAGGTTGGGAATGAGGTCGGCCCGGCGCTTGAGTTGGACGTCGATGCCGCTCAGGCCTTCCTGGGCCATCTGGCGGCTGCGCACCAGACGGTTGTATTGGGTCACTCCCAGCAGCAAAAAGATGAGCAGAACAGCAAAAATGATGATCAGCGCTATCATGGTTGGGCTCTCGTCTGGCACCAGGGGGACGGGTCCCCCAGGAACCCGCCTCCCTCAGTGCCAAAATCATAGGGGTATATCGGCCGATAGTGGCGGTTTCTTGAGACGAAGAGGAGCCAGGCCTTATTTGGCCAGGCCCGCCAGTTTCTTGAGGTCCAGTTTTCCGGCCACTTCTTTGATGACCTCGTTATTCTCCAGGCCTTGCCCTTCAATGGTAACCAGGAAGCGGTTGGCCACCGGCAGGATGATCTCCCCCTTCTTGTCATTATATTCAAATTTTTCCGTGCCCTTGAAGCCCTGGACCTCGATGGGCTTCATATACTCTTCGCTGCTTTCCATCTCCATGCCCTGAGCCATGCCCATAAAAGGCAGCACGCCCCCCAGACCGTCGACGATCTTGATGTCAATTTCTTTGTCGTCCCCGGATTTAAACTCAACTTCGGCCTCGCTCACCTGCACCGGGGATTTCATAGTTTGGCCTTTGGGTTTTTTTGACACCTTCCAGTCCTGAGGCGGGTCGATAGCCAGGACGGCCATAAGTTCCTTGAAATGCACCGGTTGAGCCTGAGCGCCCAGCGGCCATACTCCGAAGACCAAAAAGGTTGCCACGGCCAGAATCAAGAGGTTTGTTATTCCGCTTTTTCGCATAGGTTCCTCCCTGAAAATTATTTCGGATACGCGGCAGGCCGAGCAAATCAGCAAGGATCAGCCTGCCTGTCGCCTCGCTCTATCCGGATTTCAGCTCGATTATAGGGGAATCCGGGGACGGGGGCAAGGGAGGGTTTTGGAAACCGTAAGATTGAGGTGATTGATAATACGGTTTTCGGTTTTTCAGATAAAATTTTTAAAACTAAAGGTCAAATATCTCCTGGTTCTCGGGCTCCCGCTTGAAACGAGCTGAATTCTAAACCAGGGAAAAATAATTTAGGGTGCGTCTTACGCACCATTTGGGCTGCTCAACTGGACCGGGACCATCTCAGCCACAGCGCGGTTATCAGGCCCCAGACGGCATTGCGAAACAGCACCAGCAGCGGGGTCAGATAACCCAGTTCAATGCCCCCCACACCTTTTTGGGCTTTGAGGGGGAAGACCAGGAAAATTTGCACCAGGGAGGGACCCAGGCTGAAGACAAGTCCCCGGGAGAGATAGGCGAGCCTGGGGAAGCGGAGAAGAAACAGCCAGCCCCAGAGGCCGCCCCACACCAGCCGGGGATAGAGCCAGGCCGGAGTGAGGGCCGGGGCCAGAGACACCCCCAGGAGCTGGTTCAGGCCCACCAGACCGAAGAGCCAGACCGTCAGGCTGTTGGCCAGGCCGCCAGGACGCCGGCGGCAAAGGTCAGGGAGACTTCTTTCACCGATAAGGATTTAGCCATGGTTTTTATCGCCGTCTTTTAAGGATCAGGAAAATGAGCCCCAAACGCTTTCAGGCCAACTTTACCTCCACCAGGAGCAGCTCGGCCTCCTGGTCCGCGGCCACCTCGACGCGGGGCTCCTGGGTGAGCATGGCCGCGGCCAAAGCCGGCAAACCCTGGCCGTTCAAAGTAATGGGCCCGCCCTCCAGTACATAAAGATATGCACCCTGTCCGTCGGCCAGAGAGTGGGACACCCGGTGCCCCGGGGTGATAAAGCTGGAAAACACCCGGGCCTCGGATTCGATGGGCAGGGCCTCGGGGTCGCGGTTCGAAACCAGGGGCAGAAAGCGGTTGGTGCGATCGGCCTGCTCCACTGCCTTTTGCTGCACCGCGGGCGGCAGATTCTGCTCCCAGGGCATGAACCACATCTGAATGAAACGCATGGGTTCGTCGGCCCGGTTATTGATTTCGGAGTGGTACATGCCTTCGCCCACCGTGGTGTGCTGCACCCAGCCTTTCCGGAGGATCTGGCCCCGGCCGTGTTCGTCGGCGTGGAGGAATTCACCCGCGGCGCAGTAAGTCACCACCTCGATGTTGCGGTGGGGGTGGAGGGGCCAGGTGGCGCCGGGAGACAGGGTGTCGTCGTTGAACACCCGCAGGGGGCCGAAATGAACATAGTCGGGGTCCGCGTATTCGTCAAAGGAAAAATGCCAGCGCCCCTGGAAGGTGCCGTTCTGAATGCGCCCCCGGGCCTGATAGATGCTTTCCGGCAGTCGGATGGTAATCATGGCGGGACCTCCCCGGATGGGACCGGCTTGACGCCGGAGGCCGTTTTCATGCTCGTGCTCCTGAAGCGAATTATACATACTTTAGGTCCGGCCCGGGTGGCTGACAAGGGCCGTCTTAAAAATCAACCACTTCGGGTGATGGCAAGGTAAACGGCAATACTTCTTAAGAGGGGGTAAAGGAAAAATTATGGAGAAGGGACGGAGTCCAGTGCCAGTCCCCTTTCCCAATACTTTTTGTAAGACGTCAAATCAAGCGGCAGCCTAGCCTCTGGGCCGGGCAAACGCAGGCTGAAGCCTGCGGCTACCTTGCCTGGCCAAGTTTGCTGATACTCGCTAAAACCTGCGGAAAGCGTAGGGCCCTTACAAAAAACGGGAGCACAGGCGTCTCGCCTGTGCCATCACAGGCAGGATGCCGTAGGGCGGGAAAGCGCAGCGCATCCCGCCTGGCGCGTCTCTCTATCAAAAGAATGAAAAAATGTGGCATAGGTGTCTTCACCTGTGCATGGTTCAGAAGGAGATCATTCCTCCCGAAAGAATCTTTCCTGGCAATTAACGGCGCGCTCGGCTGAATTGGTAAACCCAAGTCGTTCAATGGCCATGCGGGTTCTATCAAAGAATAAAAAATCGGCGGGCAGTGCCCGCCCTACATATACTGCAAAATTTCGGTGGGGCGGGCCTCCGGGCCCGGCTGCACGATGGGCGGCCAGAGACGGCCGCCCCACCGGAATATGGTTCCAGGAAGCCATTCGAATCGACCGGCAGTGCCCCCGCCCTTCCATTAACTTCTTAAGAGGTTCGGGGAGAAGGGGGTCAGACGTCAGTGACCCCTGACCCCGTTTCCCACCAGATTGCCGATCGTTTTTACTGCAAAATGGCCTGCAGGTCTTCGTCCGGCGTGGTGATGGGCTTGATGTCGAAATTTTGCACCAGCACGTCCAGGACATTGGGAGTGACAAAGGCCGGCAGGCTCGGGCCCAGGCGGATGTCCTTGATGCCCAGGTACAGAAGCGTCAGCAGAATGGCTACCGCCTTTTGCTCATACCAGGAACAGATGATGGACAGCGGCAGCTCATTCACATCCACGCCGAAGGCGTTGGCCAGGGCCGCGGCAATCTGGACCGCGGAATAGGCGTCGTTGCACTGGCCCACGTCCAACAGGCGCGGGATGCCGCCGATATCGCCCAGTTCCTTGTCGAAAAAGCGGAACTTGCCGCAGGCCAGGGTAAGGATCACAGTATCCTGGGGAGCTTTTTCCACGAACTCGGTGTAGTAACTGCGCCCCGGCTTGGCGCCGTCGCAGCCGCCCACCAGGAAGAAGTGCTTGATGGCCCCGGACTTGACCGCGTCGATGACCTTGTCGGCCACCCCCAGGACGGTGTTGCGGCCGAAGCCCACCATGACGGTGCGGCCGTTGGCGTCTTCCTGAAAACCCGGCATTTCCAGGGCCATGTCAATCACCGGCGCAAAGTTCAGGTCCGGAATGTGCTTGATGTCGGGCCAACCCACCAGGCCCCGGGTAAACAGCCGGTCGGCGTAGGATTCCGCGGGCCGCTGGATGCAGTTGGTGGTCATGACAATCGCCCCGGGAAACTCGGGGAATTCCTTGATCTGGTTCTGCCAGGCGGAACCGAAATGCCCGTAAAAATGGGGGTATTTCTTCAGACCCGGATAGCCGTGGGTGGGAAGCATCTCGCCGTGGGTATAGACATAGATGCCCTTGCCTTCGCTCTGCTTGAGGATTTCCTCCATGTCCAGCAGGTCGTGGCCCGAGACCAGGATGGCCTTCCCTTTCTTGTGCCCCAGGGGCACCTGGGTGGGGACGGGGTGGCCGTAACGCCCGGTATTGCCCGCGTCCAGAAGCTCCATGGCCCGAAGATTAATCTCGCCGCATTTTAAGACCATGGGGATAAGATCGGGGATGGTCAGGGTCTGGTCCGCGGTGGCGGCCAGGGCCTCGTGGATGAAAGCATAGACCTTTTCATCCTCCTGTCCCAAAATCCTGGCGTGATCGGCGTAGGCGCAGACCCCCTTGATCCCGAAGAGCAAGATGTGCTTCAAAGACAGGGTGTCCTCGTCGGGCGCCGGATAGGACTTGAGGCCGTGTTCCTCGCCCTCGGCTACCAGTTGCTCCACGCCGCCCGCGGGCTTAAAAGTGGGCGGCCCCTCGGGAAAGTCGGTTTGGCCCCCCGCCTCCTTCACCTTGGCCTTGAGCCGGTCCCGATGTTCGGCGGCCTGATTAATCAGGGTTACAAAACGTTGGGGGTCAAAATCCACGTTGGTGAGGGTGGAGAAACAGGCCTCACAGGTGAAAACATTGACGTCTCGGTCGCTCACGCCGACTTTGCGGCCTTCGACGGCCACCTGCGCCAGTCCCTGCAAGGTGTAAATGAGAAGGTCCTGCAGCGACGCCACCTGGGGATCTTTGCCGCACACTCCCCGGACAGTGCAGCCCTCGCCCTTGGCTGCTTGCTCACACTGGTAACAAAACATAACCTCTCCTCCTGGCTGATTGATTGGATTACCTGGGTTCATGCCGCCGGCCCGGGCCGGTGGGCGTGACTGCCAGTTAGGTTAAACATAAGCACAATTTCAGGCGTTTCTTTGACTTAAGCCAATTTCGGCAAATTTTTTTTCATTTATGTGCCCAAAGTTTTCGAACCCTTACCGGGACAGGAGCCCAAAGGGAGGAAAGTTCAGCGTTATCAAGTGATTACCAAAATTACCTTGTCATTTTGAATAAAGTGAGGGCTTAGCAGGCTGTTGAAAAATTTGTCTTGGGCGCCAGGGTCGCGGTACCCCTTGATGGAGGGGGGCTTGGGGGAGGGTGCAGAAAATTAGGAGGTCGCCAATTTTTTGAAACAAAAATGGGATGGATTCCAATCATCTTCTGAAAAGCCTGGCTCGACTACCAACTCGTAGGGGCGGGCGTCTCGCCCGCCTTAATCCTGAAACGTTAAGTAGCCTAAAAGTCCTTTAATTTCCCCCCTTTTCTAAAGGGGGGTCAGGGGGGATTTGTATATAATTCTCTATACTTAGCGAGGCAAATTAACGGAGTAGGATTAAATGGGGCTCCGAAAATTGACGGGCGGGACCTCCACCCTACGGCCAGGGCAAAATGACTTCTAGAAATGACCAATGTATTTTGAGAAGGGTCTCTGGAAGGTCTTCGGGCTGAACCTGGCTGCTTCAAGTTTTGGGCTTAAGTGCCGAAAACGCCCCTAAGGAAATATGCTGATGATTAGATGGCGATGGGGCATAATCCTGGCCCTGGGGGGGCTCCTGCTTTTTGGTGGGGGTCCGGGCCCCGCCAGGGCCGGCGAAACGCCCTCCCGGTCTGGCATGGACGCCCGCCTGTTCGCCGGTGAATTGCAGAGCCGCGGCGCGTTTCAGTTTGCGGAGGATACCGAGGATCGGATCCGGTCGGGCCAATTCGAGCTGGCCTTTGCCCGCTATCTCTTTTTGCGGTCTCAGATCAGGGGCAGCTCCCTGTATATGGCCTTGAACGCCATGGTGGACCAGCGCCTCCATTTTCTGAAGAACCAAATGGGCTTAAGGGAGATACCCCGCTACGCGGCCCCTTACAAAAAGCTCAAAACCAGGGTCAGGAAGGAGCCCCCGGTTACTCCCACCGCCGCCGAGCCGACGGACGGCAAGGCCGGGGCCAAGCCGGTGATCATTCCCGCCGCCACTGAAGCGGTGGAGAAGCCGGACGAATCGGTCACCCCGCCAACCCTCGCCGAGCCGCCGGAGGAAGAGGCCCCGGAAGAAAAGGCCGAGGAAAAGAAACCGGCGTCGCCGCCCAGCACCTGGGAGCGGGTCAAGCGCCGCTTGAAATTCTGGTAATCCCTGGAACAGTTCCAAGTGGAATTACCGGTTTCGCCGACAGCCTCCCCTTCAGCTGCTCTCTGTGCCCAGAATGTCGTAGGCCCAGCTCAGGGCCGCGGACGTCGTGGGAAAGCCGATGGTGCTGGTGAGAATAATAAGGGTGTGATA
>CAZLRL010000055.1:7535-10202 GCA_964561645.1 uncultured Desulfobacterales bacterium | reverse complement strand
AGACTGGGAAAGGAGCGCACGGACTCCCCTTTTTCCAGAAATTCCAGCTCGCCCTTGGCCCGGTCCGACAGAAACAAATTGACCCGGCTCAAGGGCTCCAGGCAGTGGGCAAAGCGCTTTTTGCTTTTGCGGGCGTGCTTGGCTATCCCGGTCAGGCGGCCCCGCACCGGGGTGAGAAAGGTCACCAGGCGGTCGGCTTCGCCGTAATCCCTGACGGAGAGGATGATGGCGGGGGTTTCCTGGGAGGGCATAATTTGTTTGAACTGATAATAAAAATTGCCTTCAAGCAAGCTTCAGTGCTGCGAAAAGATTAAGGTAGCGTTGTTGCCCTCGGCTAAAACTCTTATAGGGCGGCCCATGGCCGCCATTAGGCGTGCACGGCACGCCCTATGTATGTAAACGTAGGGTGACCAGGGCGCAGGTGCCGTTCCATCTAAACCAGGCCATATTTCTCCCGCAGGCGGTGGGACATCTCCCGGAGCCAGGCGTAGGCCAGGGTCACGGTTTTGTAGCGATCCGGGTTCACCAGGCAGCAGCGGGCCGGGGTGAGGAGGCTCTGGGCCAGGAGCATATCCCGGTCCACGCCTTCTTGGACCAGGATGTCCCACATCCCCTCCTGGTATTCGGTCAACTGCTCGATGTTGGCTTCGCCCACGGCCTCGTACCAGGTGGGGATGATGCCCCAGCCGATGACCCCGCCCCGCTCCAGGAAGCGCTTGAACTGCTTGCCGTAGGCCTTGAGAATTTCCCCGTTGGTGAAGGTGTCCATGGACAGAATGTCCAGGTCCCGGTTGAGGAGAAATTCCCATTCCGGGTTGCCGCACAGGTGGATGCCCCGGGGGCGCTCGATCTGGGAGAAAAACCGGTCCAGGTCCTCCTTGGCGGTGATGTCGGTGTAACCCGAGACGGAACTGAAGACAAACTGGAGGCCCGGCTCGTCCACGAACATGAAGGCCTGGGGGTGCTTGTTCTTCAAGCGGGTGAGCTGGGCCTGGACCCGCCGGGCCAAAAAATCCATGAGCAGGGGCCGCACCTCGTCGTTGAAAATGATGGGCCGGTCGTTTTCGTCCAGGACCTTGAGGCCGAAACTGATGGGCCCTTCCATCTGTCCCCGGATGGCCACATAGGAACTCAGATCGAGCTCCAGGAAACGATGGTAAACCGCGGAATACGCGGGGGAGATGTCGAAATAGTCCAGGTCGGCCCAGCGTTCCAGCAATTCGGGGAGTTCGTCGTAAAATTTGGCGGTATCAAAGCGCAGGCTCTTTTGCTCCGGGAGCAGGACAATGCCGGGAAAATGCTCCGCGGCCTGGACGTACATGTCCTCGTAATAACTGACATGGGGAAGCTGGGGCCAGAAGGGGATATCCACCGACAGGGCCAGGTTCAGCGCGGGTTCAACTTGATCATGGGGCAAAATGCCCATGGCGGTGGTATGCAGATTGCCGGGAATCAAAGAAGGCATGGGGGTATTATTCCAAGATAGCTGTAATTTTCAGGACTCACAAAATCCCGGTTCTCAAGCTCCGGCTTGGGAACGAGGAGAAAATGTAGCCGCAGGCTTTAGCCTGCGCCAACACAGGCGGGACGCCTGTGCTCCCGTTATCAGGAGATGTTGCACATATTAACATAAGCAGCCCCGTACCGGTGTCAAATTAGGCCGCTGCCCAGGCCCAGGGCCACGAGAATCAGCAGGGCGGCCACGGTGAATTGGACCACACGCATGGTTATTTTGGGGAGCAGACGGCGCCCCAGCCAGGAGCCCAGCAGGGCCGCGGCCATGGCGGCCAGGAGCGGCCCGGCGTTATCCTGCAGCAGGTTGGGCGGAAAGCCGCCGGCATACACGGCCAGACGGGTGAGGTCCACCAGGCAGGCGATAACCACCCCGGTGCTGATAAAGGCTTCCTTGATCAGGCCGCATTTGAGCAGAAAGGCGCTGCGCAAGGCCCCCTGGTGGCCGGAAAGACCCCCGAAAAAGCCGGACAGCGCGCCGCCCAGAGGCAGCCAGCGCGGGGGCAGGCTGAGCCGGGTGAGGGCCGGGTGCACTTCGACCACCGCGAACAGCACCATGAGGACGGCTACCACCAGCTTCACCGGAGTTATCTGCAAGGCGTGCCCGAACAGGTGGTAGGTGGCCAGGGGAGCCAGGTGCGTCAGCTGCAAAAGCGCGGCCGCGCCCACGAACGCAGCCGCCAGCGCAGGCAGCCCGAAGCGCAGCACAATGGCGAGGTTGGCATATCTTCCCACCAGAAGGAGCTTGAACAGGTTATTGGCCAGGTGGACCAGCGCGGTCAGGCCGATGGCCACTTCCAGGGGGAAAAAGAGGGCAAAGACCGGGAGCAGGAGAGTTCCCAGGCCGAAGCCCGAGAAAAATGTGAGACCGGCGGTGAAAAAAGCCGCCAGTGAGGGCAGAAGATAGGGGAGCATTAAGAGATGTTAATTTTTGTTTTAGCCCCAGCACAGGTTGAAAACCTGTGCCACCAAAACTCTTGCCTATGAAATCGTTTAGCCTGAGATAAATAGATTTTGTATCTCAGAACCTCGGTGGGCGAACCTCGGTGGGCAATCCTCATTCTACATAACCGCGAAATCTGAAAAATTAATGCAGGGTGCGCTTCACGAGCCATTCCTGGAAGATGCACCCTACGACTTTGAACCTTGAACTTT
>CAZLRL010000055.1:0-7435 GCA_964561645.1 uncultured Desulfobacterales bacterium | reverse complement strand
ACTTTGAACCTTGAACTTTTCCAATCACTTGGCAGTAATCTTCACTTCGGCGCAGCCCAACAGCTCCACCAGCCCCATAGGTGAGCCTTGCCCCAGTTCCGCCAGGGGCACCGGGTCCTGGCACTGGATGGCCAACTGGATCTCCTCGGGGTCCTGGAGGAACCGGTTCACGGCCTTGATCTGTTCCTTGATGGACGCGGGAATAGGCAGGATCAACAGCGTGGTATTGATGGTGCCCGTGAGATTCCGGGTGAATTCCTCGGCGCTCTGATTGCGGGACTGCGCTTCGGCCTTGATGAGGCGGGGCACCAAGCCCCGGTCCTGATATTTGACCTTGAGACTCCGCAGGCTGGCCTGTTCCGGGGAAGTGCTCATTTGCCTTAAAAAAGCCAGGTACCTGATCAAATCTCCCTCCAGAGGCAGCGGCGGGGCGGTATAGTCCGCCAGGCTCAGGTCGACCTTCATCTGTCCCATGTCGGCGGCCGAACCATTCCAGGCAATACTGACATCTTTGGTCGCAGGCTGATAATCATAGGTGATGCCAAGATTTAGGGAAAGTCGGTCATAACCCAGGGAAGTGATTTGTTGGAAAACCGGATACTGGACCAGACTCGCGGGTATTTGCAAAGAAAAATTTTCCACCTTCTTGGTGACATGCAGGGGCACATTTTCCCGGTTGAGGGAGAGAGCCACCAGAAAATCATCGAGATGGAACTGCAGGTTTCCCCTTTGGAATTTCAGATCCTTTATTTTCAGATTAGAGGTGCGCGGCACTCCTTTATCCAGTACATAATCGGCTTCTTGGGTTGTGACCTGCACCTGGCTATTTTGGTCCCCAAAAGCCAAATCTTTTAGATGAACCTCTCCGGAATGAATGTTTTCCAGAAACACCTTCCAATCGTCAGCCAGTTCTTGCTGAGTGGGAATTTTATCGAAAGTGAAGGTAGTGTAAAGATATTTGACGTTGAGATCAGTCATTTCATTGGTCAAGTTGATGTTGTCGAAAGCTACCATGGTAGGTATCCACTTGATGCCGATGGAGCTTACATCACGAACGCTGACTTTATCAAAAGTAAGAACTCCGGGAAGAGGAGGTTTGGAAACCCTTACATTGTGCAAGTTGACAGTAAAAGCCAGCCAGTTCACTTTCATGCTGTCGTATTCGATCCGTATATATTGAGAAAGTTCCTGGATATTCTTATCGATCTCTTGTTTTACTCTGTTGGTGGCATAGTATTCCAGGCCGAAAAAAGCGACCAGGGCCAGCAAAATCAAAGAGAACAATATAGTCAGGGGAATGAACAGTAAGAGCTTTCTTTGTTTGCGCATAGAATCCTCTCTTGGGGATGTCTTACAGGTTCAGGATCAAGGGGAGAATCATGGGTCGACGCTCCAGGGCCTTGAAGAAAAGCTTGCGCAAGGCCTTGCCGACCTGGGTTTGAATCTCCAACCAGTCCTGGGTCGGTTCCGCCAGGGCCCGGGCCACGATGTCCTCGACGATGCGGCGGGCCTCGGCCAACAAATGTTCATGCTCCTCTTCTAGAACAAACCCTCGGGTGACCAAATCCGGCTCGGTGAGCATTTTTCTGGCCACCGGGTCCACGGCCACGGTGGCAATGACCAGGCCGTCGCTGGCCAGGTGGCGGCGGTCCCGCAGCACGATGCGGGAGACATCGCCCACCCCTTTGCCGTCCACAAAGACCCGGCCCACCTCCACCCGGTCCCGGAGCTGTCCGCCGGCGGGGTCGAAGCGCACCTGGTCGCCGTCGGTGGCCAAAAGGACCTGGGTTTGGGGCAGATTCAGGGCCCGGGCCAATTTGGCGTGGCCGATCAGGTGGCGCATCTCACCGTGAATAGGGATAAAATAGCGGGGTTGGGTGAGGTTCAGCAGGAGCTTCAATTCCTCCTGGCAGGCATGGCCGGAAACATGAATGTCCGCCACTTGCTCGTACACCACTTCGGCTCCCAGACGGCACAGGTTGTTGATGACGGTGGTGATGGCCCGTTCATTGCCGGGAATAAACTTGGAGGACAGGATCACCAGATCTTCCTTTTGAATGTGCACGTGTTTATGGGATGCCAGGGCGATGCGCGCCAGGGCGCTCAGAGGCTCTCCCTGGCTGCCGGTGGTGACAATGATGGTCTGATGGGGCGGCAGGCGCTCCAGGTCCCCCACCGTGATCTCCAGGTTGGGCTCCACGCTGAGATAGCCCAGTTCTTTGGCAATACGGGTGTTTATCACCATGGATTTGCCGTTGAAGAGCACCCGGCGGCCGTATTTGGCGGCCAGGCTGACGATCTGCTGCAGGCGCTGGATGTGGGAGGCGAAGACCGCCACAATTACCCGGCCGGGGGCTTCCCGGATGAGCTCCTCGAGAGTAAGGCCGATCTGGCGTTCGCTCAGGGTAAAGCCCGGGCGCTCGGCATTGGTGGAATCGGACAGCAGGGCCAGAACCCCGGCCTCCCCCCAGGCGGCGAAGCGGTTCAGGTCCGTGGCCGTCCCCACTACCGGCGTCTGGTCCACCTTGAAGTCCCCGGAGTGGATGACCACGCCCTGGGGAGTTTGCACGGCAAAGCCCACCCCGTCCACGATGGAATGGGATACCCCGATAAACTCGAAGGTAAACGGACCCAAGGCCAGGACCTGCCGGGGCCGGATTTCCCGCAGGTCGGTCTGTTCCAGCAAGTTGTGCTCTCGGAGTTTTTCCCGCAAGAGGGCCAGGGTCAGAGGGGTGCCGTACACCGGCAGGGGCAATTCCTTGAGCAGAAATGGCACCGCGCCCAGGTGGTCCTCGTGGCCGTGAGTCAGGATCAGGGCCGCGGCCTTGTCCCGGCGCTCGTACAGATAGGAAAAATCAGGAATGACAATGTCGATCCCCAGCATGTGGTCTTCCGGGAACATGAGGCCCGCGTCCACCAATACCAGGGTGTCATGGGTTTCCAGGGCCAGGGAATTGAGGCCGATTTCCCCCAGGCCCCCCAGAAAGGTCAGGTCCACCCAATCAGTTGTGGGAGAGGTCGGATCCATAGGGATAATCGGGGTCGAAATGGTCGGCGATGGCCTGATGCACCGCAGCCATGAGCTCTTCCTTGGGCCGGCCCCGAAATTCCTGGGGGTCGATGGGCGGGGAAATGACCACTTTTATCGGTCCGGGCCGAATATGCAGGGAGCCTCGCGGCTGGATAGCGGTGGTGCCGCTGATGGACACCGGCACGATGGGCTGCCCGGCCTTCTGGGCCATGACGAAGACCCCTTTTTTAAAGGGTAAAAGCTCCCGGGAGGTGGCCCGGGTGCCTTCGGGAAAAATGATCAGGGAGCGGCCTTCCCGGACCAGGTCCGCGGCGTGGTTGAGGCATTTAATGGCCTCCTGCAGATTTTGACGGTCAATGGAGATATTGCCCAAGCTGCTCATGGCTTGACCGAAGACGGGGATTTGGAAGAGAGATTTTTTGGCTACCCAGCCAAAATCACCGGGTAGAATATCCAGGAGGACAAAAATATCGAACTGGCTGCGGTGATTAGCGGCGAAAATATAGGTTTGACCGGGCACCAGGTGCTCTCGACCCTCCACGATCACGGGGATGTCAAGAATTTTCAGCAGCAGTTTGCCCCAGACGCGGGCCAGCTTTCGCCCCAGGGTTCCCTGGGGTTCAAATGCGGTGGCGATGATGATTAAAGTCCCCGTAACCAGGGTAATGAGGACCAGCCAGAAACTGAACCATAATCCATAGGCCAGCCACAGTCCGCGCCGGTTGTCGTCCATGGCTTTATGCATACCCGGAAAAGGGGGGCTCGTCAACCGTCAATGGGTGCGGATGAACGGGTTTTTTAATAAAAATCCCAGCTTTAGCTTGCGCAGACGTGAACCTGGGGCTACTATGGATTTCGGTTTTCAGTAAAAAATATTTTAGTAAGTTAATGTTGTTAGTCTCGTATCATGGCTATTCCCAAAATCACCCGTGCCGAGCTCAAGGTGTGTGTGCATCAGGACAGGCAGTTGCCGGCCGGGCAGCTGCCGGAAGTGGCGTTTTTGGGGCGCTCCAACGTGGGCAAGTCTTCCCTGATCAATACGCTGTTAGCCAGAAAGCGCCTGGTGCGCACCAGCTCCCGGCCCGGCTGCACCCGGGCCCTCAATTTTTTTCTGATCAATGAGCAGTGGTATTTCGTGGACCTGCCGGGCTACGGCTACGCCCAGGTGTCCCGGGAGACCAAAGCCCGCTGGGGCGAATTGATTCTCGGCTACCTGGAGGAGCGCGGGAGCTTGCGGGCCCTGGTTTTTCTCCAGGACCCCCGACGCACGCCCGGCGAGGAAGAACTCTTTTTGTGGGAACACCTCCGGGCCTGGAACCGGGCCGTGATCCCGGTGCTCACCAAGGCCGACAAGGTGAAAAAGGCGGAGAGAGGCAAGCGCCTGAAAGAGATCAGCGCCATTTTAGCGCCCTTTGAGGTAACCCCCGCGGATTTTGTCTGGTTTTCGGCCGCCACCCGGGAAGGCCGGGATAAACTCTGGCAGCGGTTGTTGGAATATTTGGGGTGATTAATGTAGGGTGCGTCTCACGCACCATTTTTTGGGGCCCGAGATGCGTCTCACTATGGTTTTTTCAGGGCAGTCGCGGGTTTCTTCCCACTGAAGGGGAACATTTTCACGGAGCAATTGTGGTGCTTCATTATTATTTCTTCCAACCTGCGCTTGGGGACATAATGCACTCCCGCTTCATCCCGCCAGTACTTGATGCTGCCGTCGGAGCCCACGTCCGTGAGCACCACTTCTTCCTTTGGGCGGCCCAGGGCAATGACCAGCAAGATGTCGTAGCGCTCGGGGAGGTCGAGGAGCTGCCGCAACTGATCCTTTTTGATGGAGCCCACCATGCAGCCTCCCAGGCCCTGCTCCCGGGCTCCCAGCAGGATGCTCTGGGCCGCAATGCCATGATCGCAGCCGACATTGGTGGTAATCTCCCGGTCGCCCAAAATGACGATATAAGCCGCGGGGCGCTCTCCCTCCGCGGGTCCCGGCCAATCCTTGAGGTAGCCGGCCCAGGCCAGGCAGGAAAAAATGTGGGCATTTAGCTTTGGATCGCAGGAAAGGACATATTTCAAGGGCTGGAGGTTGGCCGCGGAAGCCGACAGCCGGGCCAGGTTGACCAAACCCAAGAGAGTCTCCCGGGACACCGGCTGGTCCTGGTGAAAGCGGCGGCAACTGCGGTTCTGGCGGATGAGCTCTTCGATCATGAGGCGCACCTCGGGGTCAGGTGAAAGACGCCCTCGGGAGTGAGGGTGACCTGGAAGCCCATGTCCTTGAAGAAGCGGGTGACGGGCCGGCCCAGGATAAGTTCGGTCGCCTCCTTTGATAAGCCCCACTCTTTCTGGAACATTTCCCGCAGGTAATGGTCGAAATGGAGGGCCTCAAAGATGGCCTCACCGGCTTGTTCCCGGCCCGCGGCCACCTGCTCCAGGCTTTCCCTCAAGACCCGGAGATCACAGCGTTCGGCGTGAGCCCTGATAAGATCCCGGATTTCCGGCACCTGGGCAAAAAGGTGCTCCCGGGTAAGAATCTCTTCCGGGGCCGGACGGGGCGACTCCCCCCAGCAGTGCTGTCGGCGGCACTGCTGCGGCCGGTTCTCGTAGATGCGGCAGGTCTGAGTGGCGGCCTGGTAAAAGGTGCACTGCCGGCTGCCCGGCACCGCCCGGATTTTCAGGCGCTCTTCCGGCAGGGGCTGTGGATTTCCTTCCGGGGTAGTTTCCAGATCGCCGGGCCGCAAGGTGTAGAGGTCGTTCCAGGTGAGGATCTCCTTTTCCAGGAGCGGCAAGTCTGAAAGCAGCAGGGTGGGACTTTGGTCCACACAACATTCGCCGCAGCGCACACAAACTTCCCGGGTGGCCTCGACCCGGTCCCGGGCCGCGGCCACCAGCCGGCGCCAGGCCTCGGCCCGTTCCTCCGGGGACAGGTCATTCCAGGCCGCGTAGACGTCGGCAAAGCCCGCGGCCTGATCAATTTCCTGCCGCAGGATCCGATTTCGGGCCTTTTTCAGACTGCCCCCCAAAAGGTCGGCCAGATATTCCTGCCAGATGGCAAGCATTACTTCCCGAGGTCCCTTGGCCAGGGACTCCCAGGGGTCCGTGCGTATTTTGCCGGTGAATTTCTTTTTGGCCATGATGATCCTTGTTCAAGAGATGCGGGAGAAGACAGTAGGGGCGGGGTTACCCCGCCTCGACGTTCCTGGCCCTCGCCAAATATTCTATCATTTACCCGCTTCCCTGACAAAATGGGCCAGGCCCAGGGTGAGTTCCACCATGGCGTCGAGATTCAAGGTGTCAATGGTGTCGCTGGGGGCATGGTAATTGGGGTTGCGCAGAAACGCGGTGTCGGTGAGCATCACGGCCTGAAAACCTTCGTCCCAGAAATTGGCATGGTCGCTCAAGCGGGTCTCCGGGATGAGGGACCCTCCCAGGGGCACCGCCAGAGTAGATACCGGCAGCGCGCTCCCGGCCCGCAGGGCCCGCTCCAGACCGTCCAGCAGCGGCCGGGAGCGCCGGTTGCCTACCAGACCCAGGTAGTTGCCGGTGGTGGAATACCCCATGAACTTCAAAGGCAGGGGGATGTATTGGGAATCGGGCGTATCCACGAAGTAGCCCACGCTTTCCAGGCAGAGCATGCCCAGGAGATTTTCGCGGTTTTTCCGGGCCGTTTTGGCGTACACCCGGCTTCCCATGTAGGGGGTGAAAAACACCGGGGGCTCTTCGGTGGTAAAGCCCACAAAGGCCCAGGGCTTGGGGGTGGCGACCTCCCGGCTCAGGCGGGCCACCTCCAAAAGCACCGCCACCCCGCTGGCGTTATCGTCCGCGCCCGGAGTGTCGGCCACCGTGTCGAAGTGGGCCCCCAGAAGATAATACCCCTTGGGGTCGGGATGGCCGGCAATGACGTTGGCCACCTCCACCCGGTGGCAAATGAAGGGCTGGCGCGTGACCTCATAGCCCAGGGACTCGAATTCCCGGGCCACGTAGTTTTCCGCGGCCTTGAGATTTTGGGGGCGAAAAATGCAGCGCTCCCCCAGGTCCACGCTGAGATATTGCAGGTGCTCCAGGAGCCGCGCCCGGATCTCTTCCTTATCCATGTCTTTCCCATAACACGGCCCGGACCGGAATGGAAGACCGCCGGCCAACACGAGGAGCAGGGCGATCCCGCCGAGTCCAACCCTGAAGGAAAACAGGTAAAAATTTCGGTGGGCTACCACATTACTTGGCTGAATTCAAGGAAACCAAGGAGCAATAAAGAGGCCGGGCGGCTCCGCCCCTTGATGCTAGGGTGAAACTTTTGACGATGAAATTTTGTCATTCTGGACGAAGCGAAAAATCTGGTCTTTTCAAATATTCCAGATCCTTCACTTCGCTCAGGATGACAGCAAAACAGGCTTTGCCCTTGCTTCTGGATGAACC
>CAZLRL010000054.1:0-10204 GCA_964561645.1 uncultured Desulfobacterales bacterium | reverse complement strand
GAGGGGGTGCGGGGGAGGGGGAAAGGACCTGCCGTCCTTTGCCCCTCCCCCCGCTAACTTCTATCCTATGCGCTACGAAGGACCCATCTATCGGCCGCCCAGCGAGGCCCGCAGCCTGTTGATCCAGGCCACGGTCGGCTGTCCCCACAACCGCTGCACCTTTTGTCTGGTCTACAAAAACCTGGGCTTCAAGATCAGGCCGGTCGAGGAAATCAAAGAGGACCTGGAGGAAGCGGCCCGGCTGTATGGGGACCGGGTGTCCACCCTGTTTTTCCCGGCGGGCAACACCATTGCCATGCCCACCGCGGCCCTGGCCGAAATCTGCCGCCACGCCCGGGCCCTTTTCCCGCATCTCGAGCGCCTTACCGTGTACGGCTCCTCCCAGTTTATTGTCAAAAAGGGGCTGGAAGATATGCGCCTCCTGGCTGAAGCGGGCCTGAGGCGCATTCACGTGGGCTGGGAAAGCGGCCGCGACGAAATCCTGGCCGCCATCAAAAAAGGGGCTACCCGGGCGGTGCACGCCCAAGCCGCGCACCTGCTTAGGGAATCGGGGATCGAGCTCAACGCCTACGTCATCCTGGGGATCGGCGGTCAGGAGAAGAGCGCCGCCCATGCCCGGGAGACCGCGGCCCTGGTGAATGAAGCCCCTCCGGACGTCTTGCGCTTGCGCACCTTCGTCCCCAAGAAGAACACCCCCTTGCTGGAAGACGTCCTGGCCGGACGTTTTCAGATGCTCTCCCCCCACCAGGTGCTGGCCGAGACCATGGCGCTCCTGAAAGGCATAACCGTGCCCGTGCGGGTGGAAAGCGACCATTACACCAATTATATCAACGTCTCGGGCAACCTGCCCCGGGACCGGGAGAGGATGCTGGTTACCCTGGAAGAGGCCTTGACGCGACCGGAGACGGATTTCCGGCCTTTTTTTATCGGCACGGAGTGAAGCGACCGAGGGGGTTCAAGAAGATTCTCTCACCAGTTTGATAGACTCCAAGAAATTTTGGTGGGCATTGCCCACCCTGCTATGTCTGCCATTCTGAGGGAACGAAGCGACGGAAAATCTAGCCCCTTCGCTTCACCCAGGTGACAAAAAACACAGGCTGGAAGCCTGTGCTCCCGAGTAATGAGGTTAATGTAGGGCGCGTCTTACGCGCCAAAAATGGTGCGTGAAACGCACCCTGCATCAATTTTTGGAGTGCTTGGGAGTTTCCTGGTAACGTGGGGGCAAGGTTTATAGGGCGGCCCCGGGCCGCCGCAGGGCGTGCAGGGCAGGCCCTTATAACTAAGACTTGGGCTCCTGGTAGTTGTTGTGCTGTTTCAGCAGCTCCAGATAGCGCAAAGGGTCAAAGTCCACGTGCTCATATTGCAGGAAGACCTGGCCGCCGCTCAGATAGCTGTGGACCAGGCGCCGCTGGAAGTCCACAAAACCAAGTCCTCCCGCTTCCGCCAGGTAATGGCTCATGAAGTTGGCCGTCTCGCCGTCGGGCAAAAACTCGGGGACCGGATCGTTCACGAACTCATGGGCGTGGTACAGGCCGAAGAGATGGCCTAGTTCGTGGATAATAAGACGTGCCAGCCTTTCGGGGTTGTTTTTGGCTTCCCCCAGCTTATCACTGCAGATGTCCCGTTGAAAGTGCTTGAAATCGATATGGATGGTGGACAGGTTGAGGTGGGCGAAGGCGTATTTGTCCTGGCACACCAGCATGAAGCGGGGACGGAATTGCGGCTCCACCTTGAAGGCCTGGAAGGTGCGTTTCAGCCACTCCCGGTGGGACAAGGCCTCGAGGCGCAGACGCTTCCTGGCGGACAGAGAGCCCGGCTTCGCGGTCCCCGGGGCCATGTCCAGCAGAATGCCCATCTGGGCATAAAACACGGCCACCTGCTGCCAGGCCTGGGGCAGAAAGCGGTGGAAGGCGTCAAGCTCCGGCTGGGGCGTTACAAAAACCTCCACGGTCACCCGCTTGGGGGACTGGTCCACCGGTCCCAGATCTGTCATGGAGTAGAGGACCGCCTCCTGACGGAGGGCATCCGGATCCGCGGCGCCAACCGGTGCCGCGGCCGCCAGCAGGGCCAGGCACAGGAGGCCCGAAAATATACCCGAGAGAATTTTTTGCCAAATCACTTTGCTTTTTTCGAATTTAACGTAAAATAAAAAATTTGGAGAAAGGAGTACGCGTCATGGCCTACGTCTGCGAGATTTGCGGCAAACGGCCCCAAGTGGGCAACAATGTCAGCCACGCCAACAACCACACCAAGCGCCGTTGGAAGCCCAACCTGCGCCGGGTCCGGGCCTTGAGACAAGGCTCCGTCCAATATATCCGGGTCTGCACCCGCTGCCTCCGCTCCGGCTACGTGGCGAAACCGGCCTGAACGAAACGCGGCGGACAGGAAGCCCTTTTTCTGTCCTGCCCCGGTTCATCCCTTCCCGCCTCACGTCGTCACCCGCCGCACGGAAATCACTTCTTTCAAGCGCTTGAGGGCCCCGAACACCCGGTCCAGGTGGTGCTGATCCGTCACCTGGATGGTGAAATTGGCAATCCCCCGCTGCTCCGCGGTGGTCACCACCGAAGCTTTGGTGACGTTGACATCCGCAGTCTTCAGGGCGCTGGTGATGTCAGCCAGGAGCCCCGGCCGGTCCACAGTGACCACCTGAATGTTGGCCGGATAAAATTCCTGGGAATGGCCGTCCCACTCCGCGGGAATTTGCCGGAAAGACTCGGTGCGGGCCAGATAGGCGCAATCGCTGCGGTGGATGGTGATCCCCTTGCCCCGGGTGATGTACCCCACGATGTTATCCCCCGGGATGGGCTGGCAGCAGCTGGCCAGCCGGACCAGCAGGTCCTGGAGGCCCTTGATGCGGATGGGCCCCGCCTCCTTGGGAGGGCGCACCTCCGGCTCGGCTTCGGCCGGCGGGGCTTCCTCGGCCGCGGCCGGATAGAGGATTTTCACGAGACGCCCGCTGACCTGGCCGGCGGAGAGCTTGCCGTGGCCGATGGCCTCGAACAGATCGTCCACCCGGTGAAAAGACAGGTCCAGGCCCACCTTCTTCAGGTCATCCCCTTCCTTGAGCAATTTTTGCAGACTGGCGCCGCTTTTGCGCAGCTCCCGCTCCAGAAGTTCCTTCCCCAGGCCGATGCTTTGCTCCCGTTCCTTGGCTTTGAGAAATTGGCGAATCTTGGCCCGGGCCTTGGTGGTCTTGACGAACTGGAGCCAGTCCCGGTTGGGACGCTGGTTGGGGTTGGTGATGATCTCCACGATATCCCCGTTTTGCAGCTCATACCGCAACGGCACCATGCGGGCGTTGACCTTGGCGCCGGAGCAGGTGTTGCCCACCTCGGTGTGGATGGCATAGGCGAAATCCACCGGCGTGGCGCCCCGGGGCAGTTCCTTGACCTCGCCCCGGGGCGTGAACACGTAAACCTCTTCCGGGAAAAGCTCCAGGCGCATGCCCTCCAGGAACTCCTCCGGGGTTTTGAGCTCCGTTTGCAGGTCCACCAGTTGCCGCAGCCAGGCGAAGGTCTGGGCGTCCTTTTGCTGAAAGGCCTTTTGTTCCTTGTAGCTCCAATGCGCGGCGATGCCTTCCTCGGCCAGGCGGTGCATCTCCTGGGTGCGGATCTGCACCTCCATGCGCTCGCCGTAGGGGCCGATGACCGTGCTGTGAATGGACTGGTAGAAGTTGGCCTTGGGCATGCCGATATAATCTTTGAGGCGGCCCGGCACCGGGCGGAAGAGGTTGTTGACCACGCCCAGGGCCTCGTAACAATCCCTCACGGTGTTCAAAATAATGCGAAAGGCCAATACGTCATGGAGCTCTTCCAGGGAAATCTGCTGGGCCTGGAGCTTGCGGTAGATGCTGTACAAGTGCTTCAGGCGGCCGCTGACTTCCCCTTCCAAGCCATGCTCCGCCAGTTTTTCCTTGAGAAGCTGGCAGACCTCTTCCACATACTTTTCCCGCTCCCCTTTTTTGAGGATCAAGCCTTCCTGGATCTGATGATAAGCTTCCGGTTCGAGATAAAAGAAGGCCAGGTCCTCCAGGTCCGCTTTCACCCGAAACATCCCCAGGCGGCCGGCCAGCGGGGCGTAAATGTCCAGGGTTTCCCGGGCGATGCGCTTCTGGCGGGCCAAGTCCATGTAACCCAGGGTGCGCATGTTGTGCACCCGGTCGGCCAATTTCACCAGGAGCACCCGGATGTCCTGGGACATGGACAAAACCATCTTGCGGATATACTCCGCCTGCTGGGTGGCCCTGTCCCCGAAGACCAGTTGGCCGATCTTGGTGACGCCGTTGACGATGTCGGTGACCTCTTCCCCGAAATATTCATCCAGGTCGTCGAGGCTGGCGGTGGTGTCCTCCACCGTGTCGTGCAGGAGGCCGCAGGAAACGGTGACGGGTCCGAGACCCATCTGGGCCAGGAGGTAGGCCACTTCCAGGGGGTGGGACAGGTAGGGCTCGCCGTTGAGACGGAGTTGACCTTCGTGGGCTTTGGCCGAAAAAACGTAGGCTTTCTGAATTAAACTGGTGTCCGCTTCCGGATGGTTTTTGAGGACCTCTGCTTCGATATCCTGGAGGCGGATGATTCTAGTCATGGAGTTCCTGGTCTATTAAATCCTTGATATAATGGAGAAGTTGGTCCATATCAACCAGGGTCAGGTTTTGGGTGCGCCGGCCGCGCACTTCGGCCTGTCCCGCGGCCAGGGTCTTGGGGCCGACCACGACGCGGATAGGCAGACCCAACAGGTCCATATCCTTGAACTTGACCCCCGGACGCTCGTCCCGGTCATCCAGGAGAACCTCGATACCCGCGGCCTCCATCTCCTTATGCAACCGCTCGGCCGTTTCCCGGGTGGTGTCATCGTTCATATTAATGGGCACCAGGCCCACCTGGAAGGGGGCCAGGGCCAGGGGCCAGGTAATGCCGTCCGCATCATGCCCCTGCTCAATGGCCGCGGCCATGATGCGGCTCACCCCGATGCCGTAGCAGCCCATGAACATGTACTGGTCCTGGCCCTCGGCATCGAGAAAGGTGGCATCCAGGGCCCGGGAATATTTGAGGCCCAGCTTGAAGATGTGACCGACTTCAATGCCCTTCAATAAAGTTAAGGTGGCGCCGCAGCGGGGGCAAGGGTCCTGCTCCGTGACCTGGCGCAGGTCCGCCACCGCGGTGAACTGCAGGTCCCGCCCGGGATGCACGCCGGTGAAATGGTGGTCGTCTTTATTGGCCCCGGTGACCATGGCACCGAGCGCGGCCACGGCCTGGTCGGCGTACACCGGGATGGACAGGCCCAGGGGTCCGGTAAAGCCCACCTCCGCGCCGGTAAGCTCCTTGACCTTGGCCGGGCCCGCCAGCAGGAGTTCGGTGGCCCCCAGGAGGTTTCTCACCTTGACTTCGTTGACTTCGTGGTCGCCCCTAAGCAGCACGGCCACCGGGCCCCGGTCGGTCTCATAAATCAAGGTCTTGACGATGTTTTGGGGCTCCACCTGCAAAAATTCCGCCACCTCCTCCACGGTGCGCACCTCGGGGGTGAATACCAGCTGAGGGGAGCCTGCGGGCGGCGGCCCGGGATTGTGCTCCACGGGCGGCACTTCCGCCTTTTCCAGATTGGCCGCGTAGGCACAGGCAGTGCAGGAGGCCAGGAAGTCCTCGCCGGTGTCCGCCAGGACCATGAACTCGTGGGAAAAGCTGCCGCCGATGGGGCCGGTGTCCGCCTCCACCGCCTTGAAAGTGAGGCCGCAGCGCTGAAAAATACGGCTGTAAGCCTCGTACATGGCCCCATAGGTGGTTTCTGCGCCCGCTTCGTCCACATCGAAACTGTAGGCGTCTTTCATGATGAACTCCCGCCCTCTGATAAGCCCGAAGCGGGGCCGGATTTCATCCCGGAATTTCACCTGAATCTGGTAGAGGTTCAAGGGCAGTTGGCGGTAGGAATGCACTTCCCGGCGCACCAGGTCGGTGATCACTTCTTCATGGGTGGGCCCGAAGCAGCAGTCCCGGCCGTGCCGGTCCTTGAAGCGCAGCAGTTCCTTGCCGTACACCTGCCAGCGGCCCGACTCCTGCCACAGCTCAGCCGGCTGCACCGCGGGCAAGAGCACCTCCTGGGCTCCGGCCCGGTTCATTTCCTGGCGCACGATGTTTTCCACCTTGCGGAGTACCCGCAAGCCCAGGGGCAGGTAATCGTAGATGCCCGAGGCCAGCTTGCGGATCATCCCGGCCCGGAAGAGCAGAATGTGGGACGCGGCCTCGGCTTCGGCCGGATTTTCCTTCAAAGTGGGAATCAAAAGACGACTGTAGCGCATACGTTTTCCAATCAGATTATTTTACCATAAAAGGCGGTAAAGGTCAGTGACCAGTAATCAGTAATCAGTAATCAGTAATCAGTGGTCAGTGGTTAGTGGTTAGTGGTCAGCGGTCATATCACTTGAGCAAAATGAGGTCATTTTTCTGTAGGGGCGGGGTCTCCCCGCCCCAAAATAGCCCCGGGGCAGGGAGACCCTGCCCCTACGGTAACTGCTTACAAGGAGCACTATTAGATTGGTAAAGAATTTATCTGGCCGCACCCAGAAAATCTTATCGGGAGCACAGGCGTCTTGCCGGCAAGATGCCTGTGCTCCCGCTTTGTCTGGAGGCATCACCGACATCCTACCGCGGCACCCGGACTGGAAGCCCGGGCTACCGATTATTTAAAATTCTATGCCCAAAGCCCCGGCGGTTTGGGGACCCACTTCGCCGTCCATGACCAGGCCCCGGGCCCTCTGGAAACTTACAGTGGCGGCGTAGGTCTTGGGGCCGAAGATGCCGTCCGCCGCCCCGGGGTTAAACCCGTGCCGCGCCAATTTTTGCTGAATCTCGGCAATTTTTCCGCCCCGCATATAGGGGCTGGTCAGGCGATAAATCACGCCAGGCGGGCTGGGGTCTCCGTTCCCGGACCGCGGCTCATAGCTGATGCCGGGCACCAGAATACCCATATCCCATCGGCGGCCGTTCAAGGTGTGGCGGATGACACCGGTTTGGGAGGAATGGGCCTCCACGGTGCCGCCCCGGCCGTCGGAAATGACGATATGACCCATTTTGGCGCCCAGACGCAGGACCGCGGCCCCGGGGAGGCGGGCGGCTTCGGCGACGCTGATCTGTTGCCCCATGCTTTTGGCGTCCCGGCTCCAGAAACCGGTGTACGCGTCCGCGGTGGCCGGATTGCCGTGGTTGTTGTTGCAGCCATACAAAATCCGGGCCGTCTGGTAGACACACCAAGAGGCGAATTCGGCGCAGTCCCAGGGGCCGTCCCAGGCGGGGTCGTTCTTGGGCGCGATGGCCCCCAGCACATAGCGTTCCCCCAGATGTTCCAGCGCGGCTTTGACTATCTTTTCTCCCGTGGCCATACAGATTCCTCCGGCAGGAAATTGGTTTGCAAGATGGAGGCACTTTACAAAGTGAAACGGTTATCCTGCCAGAACAACTGGGAAAATTGGCTGGGAGAGTTGGCAGGCTTCAGCCTGCCCCTTGGGCACGGGAAGCCGTGCCCCTACAGTAAAATTACTTGTCAATCGGCAACTTGGTATTAGGCAACTCGACAGAGTGGGTTTCATTACCCGAAACCGGTTCAATTCAAATACAATGAGACTTCCTGGAAAATTTCAAAGTAAAGGCTCGCTAAAGGTTCGTTCCATTGGGAATACTCTAATTATTATGGCGGCCATGGGCCGCCCTATAAAAACTTTCCATAGGGCGCACCGTGTGCGCCAAAAAGGTTTTGGACTACAACTTGGCAGTGGCTGAGGCAAATTATCACCAGGGTTGGTCATTGATACCCAAGCTCAAAACTCTTTGTTTGACATCAAAATGGGTATAAAACGCACCTACATAAATTGCCAATCAAGAGCTAAGGATTTCCAGTAAGGTGGCCGCCCACTTGAGAGGGATACGGTTCTAACAAGCGGTTGGAATCGGCGGGCAGAGCCCGCCCTACAGCAACTCTCCATGAGGGTATTTATTGGGTGACGGGTGTCCCAAGAGACGAGGGTGAATTTTATTCACCCATACGGACAAATTCAGATAAACTTTGAGGAGCCTTTGATGGTGAAGGTAGGCAATGAAACGGCGTATTTATCTGCATATGAGGTCTCCGGCTGAGGCCCGGGAGCTGTTTTTGTCCCGGTTTGATTTGAACGCCCTGCTGGCTCCGGAAGAAATCCCCACCCTGGCGGCCCGGGACCGGGTGACGGCCGCGCCGGTGTGGGCCCGCTGGTCGTCGCCGGCGGCCCACCAGGCCGCGATGGACGGGTTTGCCGTGGCCGCGGCCAGCACTTACGGGGCCCGCCCCGAGAGCCCCCGCCTGCTGGCCGTGGGCCGGGAGGCCTTCCCGGTCAACACCGGCCACCTCATGCCTCCGGACACGGACGCGGTGATCATGGTGGAAAACGTGCCAGACCCGGAGGCCGACCCCATAACCGTGGAAGCCCCGGTGTTTCCGTGGCACAACGTGCGGCGGGTGGGGGAGGACCTGGTGGCCGGAGAGATGGTGCTGCCCGAAGGGGTGGCCATCAGCCCCTGGGACCAGGGGGCCATGCTGGCCGCGGGGGTGACCACGGTGCTGGTTTGGCGGCGGCCCCTGGTGATCATCATCCCCACCGGGTCCGAACTGAGGCCGGTCACCGTTTTGGGCCCCGCGCCCCCGCCGGATAGTCTGGTGGAATTCAATTCCGTGATTTTGGCCGGGCTGGTGGAAGAAGTGGGCGGGATGCCGGAAGTCTGGCCCATCGCGCCGGATGACCCGGCCGCGCTCACCGAGGTGATCAAGGGGGCGGTGGCGGCCGGAGACGTGGTCCTGGTCAACGCAGGGTCCTCGGCGGGGAGTGAAGATTACACCTATCAGGCGGTCATGGCCCTGGGCGAGGTGCTGGTGCACGGGGTGGCCATGATGCCGGGCAAGCCCACCCTGCTGGGGGCGGTGGAGGGAAAACCCGTCATCGGCAATCCGGGATATCCCGTGTCCGCGGTGCTCTCCTTTGAGGAGTTCGCCGCGCCGTTGATCGCCGGGCTGGCGGGCCGGCGTCTGACTCCCCGGCCCACCATCATGGTGCATCCTTCACAAAATCTGCCCTCCAAACCCGGACTTACCGAGTTCATCCGGGTAACCCTGGGAAGGGTGGGGGACCGGGTCATGGCCACGCCTCTGCCCCGGGGCGCGGGCACTATCACCTCGCTGGTGCGGGCCGATGGGCTGCTGAAAATCCCGGCCCTGAGCGAGGGCCTGGAAGAGGACCGGCCCGTGAGCGCGGAGCTGCTGGTGCCGCCGGAGGACATCGAGGGGACCCTGGTGGTCCTGGGCAGCCACGACAACACCCTGGACCTGCTGGCCACCCTGCTGCGGCGGCGGGACCCCCGGCTGCGCCTCTCGTCGGGGCACGTGGGCAGCCTGGGAGGCCTCATGGCCCTACGCCGGGGCCGGGCCCACCTGGGGGGCTCCCACCTGTATGACCCGGAGACCAACACCTATAATATTCCATACATTCAAAAATACCTGGCCGACATGCCCCTGAAGCTCATCAACCTGGCCTGGCGGCAGCAGGGCTTCATGGTGCTGCCGAATAATCCCCTCAACATCCAGACGGTGGCGGACCTCACCCGTCCGGGCGTCCGTTTCATTAACCGGCAGCGGGGCGCGGGCACCAGGCTGCTGCTGGATTATCTCCTCAAGGAAGAGGGCCTGGACCCGGCTGATGTCCAGGGGTATGACCGGGAGGAATACACCCACATGGCCGTGGCCGCCAATGTCAACTCCGGCACCGCGGACGTGGGGCTGGGGATTCTGGCCGCGGCCAAGGCATTGGGGCTGGATTTCATCCCCCTGACCCCGGAGCGCTACGACCTGGTGGTGCCAGAGAGCACCTTTGAGGATGCCCGCTTTCAGGAATTGTGGGCCACCATACTGTCCCTGGAATTCCACACCGCGGCCAAGGCCCTGGGAGGCTATGATTTGAAGGATTGCGGCCAGATTGTCTGGGAGCAGAAGGGGTAGGGGCAGTGAGCAGTAATCAGTGATCAGTAATCGGTAATCGGGCGCTGGTGGAGGAGTTAAAAGGAGAAGTTCAGTTGTGGGAAGGACGAGCATGAGCGGAATCAAAGGCACATCGAGTCCAGTCGGGGCGGGAAGCGGCGACCGTCCGGGGCTCTGCCGACGCCTTCCGGACCGCGATTTGAGCCCGCGGCCA
>CAZLRL010000053.1:0-10402 GCA_964561645.1 uncultured Desulfobacterales bacterium | reverse complement strand
AGGCCGGAAATTTTTTCAAAAACGCCCTCTTTGGAAATTGTGCCTCCAAGCACTCCGCGCCACGAGGCCGGCTGCCTGGTCTGCGGCGCCCCTTTGCGCTATCTGGAGGCAGAAACCCCGCATACCTGTGCCTTTTGCGGCGCGGCAAGGCCGGCGAATGCCCTGTGCGAGGAGGGCCACTTTGTCTGCGACGCCTGCCACACCCGGGACGCCGAGGCCTTTTTGGAGTATATCTGTCTCACCACCCCCGAAACCGACATGATCGCCCTGTTGCAGGAAATCCGGCGCCACCCGGCCATCCCTCTTCATGGGCCGGAGCACCATATCCTGGTACCGGGGATTATCCTGGCCACTTACCGGAACCTGGGGGGTGAGGTGTCCCCGGACCTGCTGCGCACGGCCTTGCAACGGGGCCGGGGCGTGCCCGGCGGTTATTGCGCCTTTACCGGGGCCTGCGGCGCCGCGGTGGGGGTGGGCATCGCCTTCAGCGTCCTGTTGGGGGCCGATCCGGTAAAAGCTCAAGAGCGTCAGCAGGTGCAGCAGATTACCCAGGCGGTGCTCCAGGAACAGTCCGGCTTGGCAGCGGCCCGCTGCTGCCAGCGGGACTCCTGGCTGGCCCTGAAAAAAGCCGCGGAGCTGTCCAAAGAGTATCTCCCCCTCAGCCTGCGGGCCGACTTCCCCCTACACTGCCGCCAGGCTCACCAGAACCGGGAATGCCTGGGAACCGCCTGCCCTTTGTGGGAGGGAGTCTCTATGGCTGCCAGAGCCTCAGAGCTATCGAAAAGCCGGTAGAGGTTTTCTTGAGTTCACCGAACCGGGGCCGGGAGCCGAACGAAGGGGAAGGGCAGGCTGAAGGTCTCGGCATTATTCCCCGCAGAGTGCCCCGGTCCTTCAGGGCAAAGCTATTGATATGAGACAGGAATGAGGCCGAAATGTTGCCCGTATTGATCATTTTCAGCCGTTATCCCGAGGCGGGCCGGAGTAAAACCCGGGAGCTGGTGCTGGGCCCGGACTCTGGCCGCGGCGCGAGGGTTGGGGCTGAACCCTTATTTGTTAGAACCTCTCCCCGAGGTGGACCGGCCGGAAGACCTGCCCATCTGGGAGGCGGCGAGGCGCGACCATGCCCTATAAATGGACTGCTCCTCTGATTTCCATCATTATTCCGGCGCTCAACGAGGGGAAATACATCGGCCGCACCCTGCAGGGGGTGCAACAGGCCACCGGGGTGGAAGTGATAGTGGTGGACGGCGGCAGTGCCGATGATACCGTCCGGCAATCCGCCGCGGCCGAAGCCCGGGTGCTCATGGTCAGAGGTGGCCGGGCCCGCCAGATGAATGCCGGAGCGCAAGCGGCTCAAGGTGAGATTCTTTTTTTCCTGCATGCTGATACGCTGCCGCCCCACGGCTTTGAGCAAGCCTTACGAGTCGCTCTGATGGAGCAGCAGGTGGCGGCCGGGGCCTTCCGGCTGGGAATTTTAGGGAAGTCGCCAGGGTTGCGGCTAATAGAGCGCCTGACCGACTGGCGCTCCCGCTGGCTGAGCCTCCCCTACGGCGACCAGGGACTGTTCTTGCGGGCCGATCTCTTCCGGGATATGGGAGGCTTTCCTGAGCTGCCCATCATGGAGGACTTGGTCATGGTTCGGCGGCTGGGGCGACAGGGGCGTATCCTAATCCTGCCCCTGGCGGTGGCTACTTCGGGACGGCGCTGGCAATCCCTGGGTGTTTGGCGAACGACCCTTATCAATCAGATGATGATATCAGGTTACTTCCTGGGGATCGATCCCGCCATCCTGGCCTACTGGTATCGGGCCAGCCATGGAAGAGACGCGGCGGTGAAAACTGGAAGCCGCGACTTCCCGCCTCGAAGTCTTGCCGGCACAGTTGGGGAATGAGGCGGGGGTGGTCGGCGCGGCCTCCCTGGCCAGGAAAAATTTCACCTCAAAGGAGTTCACATGAATCTGTTTTCACCAAGAGGAGGGCCGGCATGAGCCCTACGTATTCTCCAGGAGTCCATCCGGCTTCGGCATTAGATGAGCTCTGTATCAATACCATCCGTTTCTTAGCTGTGGATGCCGTGCAGCAGGCGCGCTCGGGACACCCCGGCATGCCCCTGGGCGCCGCGGCCATGACCTACACCCTTTGGGACCGTTTCCTTAAGTTCAACCCCCAGGACCCTGCCTGGCCGGATCGGGATCGCTTCGTGCTTTCTGCCGGCCATGGCTGCATGATGCTTTATGCCCTGCTGCATCTGTACGGCTTTGCGGTGCCGTTGGCAGAGATCCAGCGTTTCCGGCAATGGGGCAGCATTACCCCGGGACACCCCGAATACGGGAAAACGCCGGGGGTGGAGGCCACCACCGGTCCTTTGGGACAGGGTTTCGGCAACGCCGTGGGCCTGGCCATAGCCGAGACGGCCCTGGCGGCGCGCTTTAATCGTCCCGGTTATCCCATGGTGGATCATTACACCTATGTGGTAGCCGGTGACGGAGATCTGATGGAAGGGGTCAGCTCGGAGGCCGCCTCTCTAGCGGGACACCTCAAGCTGGGCAAACTTATCGTGCTTTACGATGATAATCACATCTCCATTGAAGGCAGTACCAGGCTCGCCTTCACTGAAGACGTGGTCGCCCGCTTTTCGGCCTATGGCTGGCAGGTGCACCGCGTTGAAGACGGCAACGATATGGGTGCAGTGGCCGGGGCCATCGTGGCGGCCCAGGAAGAAGCGCAACGTCCTTCACTCATTGCAGTGCGCACCCATATCGGCTATGGCAGTCCCCATAAACAGGATAGTGCGGAGGCCCACGGCGAACCCTTAGGTGAACAGGAAGTTCTCCTAACCAAAGAGCGTTTAGGCTGGCCCCTGGAACCCACCTTCCATATTCCGGCGGAAGCCCTGGCGCATTTCCGCCGGGCCGCGGCCCAGAGGGCTGCCCGCCAGGCCGAATGGGAGTCTCTTTTTGAGGCCTATGCCGGGGAGTATCCCGATCTGGCGGCGGAGTTTCAGCGCCGCCTGAAAAAGGAGCTGCCCCCCGGCTGGGACCAGGATTTGCCTGTGTTCACCTTGGAACATGGTCACCTGGCCACGCGCAGCGCTTCCGGCAAGGTTCTCAACGCCATCGCCCCCCGGCTGCCCGAGTTGGTGGGGGGATCGGCAGACCTGGCTCCCAGCACGAAAACCCTGATAGATGGAGGCGGGTCATTTCAATCCGATAACCGGGGCGAGCGCAACCTCCATTTCGGGGTTCGGGAACATGCCATGGGCGCCGTTTTAAACGGCATGGCCTATCACGGCGGGTTTGTTCCCTATGGGGCGACGTTCCTGATCTTCAGCGACTATATGCGGCCGCCCATGCGCCTGGCGGCCATGGGCAGACTCAAGGTCATCTATGTTTATACCCATGACGGTATCGGCCTGGGAGAAGACGGCCCCACCCACCAGGCGGTGGAGCAGTTGCTGGGGCTGAGAGCCATTCCCAATTTCTTTCTCATCCGACCGGCGGACGCCAATGAAACCGCAGCAGCCTGGCGCATCGCGCTCGAGCGCCAGGACGGGCCCGTAGCCCTGGTGCTGACCCGGCAGAACCTGCCGGTGTTGGATAAGGCGCAGTATCCCCACCTTCCTCAGGGGGTCTTACGCGGGGGCTATGTTTTGGCCGAGGCGCCTGGCGGCTCTTCTCCCGACCTGGTTTTGGTCGCCACCGGCTCCGAAGTGTCACTGGCTCTGAAAGCTCAAGAAATCTTGAGTCGTGAGGGGGTTGCCGCGCGGGTGGTGAGCCTGCCTTGCTGGCATCTCTTTCAGGAGCAGCCTGAAACCTACCGGACCCAGGTGTTGCCTGCCGGCGTGCCGCTGGTGGTTTTGGAAACCGGGGTTTCCCTGGGTTGGCGGTCATATTTCGGCTCCGGCTCTGAGATCGAAGTTATCGGGGTGGATCGGTTCGGCGCCTCCGCGCCGGGAGAGGTCGTGATGCAGGAATATGGGTTTAGCGCGGACAATGTGAGCCAACGGGCTTTGGCCCTAGTTAAGCGGCGGAAGGAGTGAAAGTATGCGCATCGGTATGGCGGCGGACCACGGCGGTTTTGAGCTGAAAGAGCAACTGGCGGAAGAGATCAGGGGCATGCCTTTAGAGACCATAAACGCTTATCGGGACCACGGCAAACCGGCATCACGCCTGGAGGAGGGTCAGGCGGAAGCGGTCAGCCTCCTGCAGCGGTTGCCGGAGCTGGGCCTCGATCTCAATGAGGCGACCCAGCAACTGGAAGACGAGGGCGTGGAGAAATTTATCAAACCTTATGACAGCCTCATGAGGTCCTTGGAAGAAAAACGAACCTCAGCCTTACAGGAACCGGTGGGAGATCGCCACCGCCGCGCTTCCACCAGTTAGTGGAGGCAAGTTTGCCGGGAGGAGAAACATGAGCAAAATCACCACCATCTTCACTGACATCGGCAATGTCCTGCTCACCAATGGTTGGGACCGGCGGATGCGCAAAGCCGCCGCTGAAAAGTTCGACCTGGACTATGAGGAGATGAATGAACGCCACCATCTGACCTTCGACACCTTCGAGCAGGGCAAACTGAGCCTGGAAGATTACCTGACCCGGGTGGTCTTTTATGAAGACCGGCACTTCACCAGGGAAGACTTCAAGGCGCACATGTTCGCCCAGTCGCAACCTATCCCCGAAATGATCGATCTGATCACCCGTTTAAAGGCCCGCTACGGCCTCAAAGTGGCGACGGTGAGCAACGAAGGCCGGGAGTTGACTATTTACCGCATCAAGAAATTCAATCTCCACTCATTTGTGGATTTCTTCATTTCTTCCTGTTTTGTCCACATCCGCAAACCTGACGTGGACCTCTACCATCTGGCGTTGGATTGCGCCCAGGTGCAGCCGGAACAGGCGGTCTATATCGACGATCGGGCCATGTTCGTGGAAGTGGCCTGCCGGTTGGGGCTGCATTGCCTGCACCATGTCAATTATGAAATCACCCGGGGCTCCCTGGAAGCCTTGGGACTTTCCTTGGAGGATTAAAAAAACCACGGGCGATCCGGATGGAAAAGCCCAAAGGAGGGACCGACATGAATCTCAAAGGAAAAACCGTGGCCATTCTGGTGGAGGACCTCTATCAGGAACTGGAGGTGTGGTATCCCTTGCTGCGCCTGAAAGAAGCCGGCGCCGAGGTAATCGTGGTGGGATCGGGCTCGGGCAAACAACATCAGAGCACCTTGGGCTATCCCATTGAGGTGGATAAATTTGCCCACGAAGTGAAGAAGGAAGAATTCGATGCCGTGGTGATCCCCGGCGGTTACGCGCCCGATCTCATGCGGCGCTATCCGGCCATGGTATCCCTGGTGCGGGACGCATTTCAAAATGGCAAAGTGGTGGCCGCCATCTGTCACGGCGGCTGGATGTTGACTTCTGCGGACGTGGTTAGAGGCAAGAAGGTGACTGCCTTTTTTTCCATTAAAGACGACCTGGTGAACGCGGGGGCCAACTTTGTGGACGAGAAGGTGGTCGTGGATGAGAATCTCATCACCTCCAGGAAGCCCGAGGATTTGCCGGCCTTTTGTCATGCGCTGCTCTTCTCTTTGGGCGGCGAGCTGCGCTGCCCGGCCTGCCAGACGCCATATACCATGGAGGAGCCCTGGGACTAAGCGCTTTAGATCAATAGTATTAGGCTCGGAAGCGACGAGAGAAAATTATGCCGAATGCTAAACACGAGCACATATAAGACAGTGACAGGCAAACCTACAAGAGGAGCACCCACATGAGTTCACTTCACAATCCTCAGGACCAGATTTCAGAAGCAGTAGTGGGAGGTACAGCACCGGACCTGGGTATACCGCCGGAACTCTGTTTGTTTGAAGGCCACCTGGACCCCTGCATCATTGTCATTTTCGGCGCTTCCGGCGACCTCACCTCCCGGAAACTGATGCCGGCACTGTACAACCTGTATCGCAGCCAGGCCTTACCCCAGCCCTGCTGTGTGGTAGGGGTGGCCCGGTCGCGTTTAAGCCGGGAAGAATTTCAACGCAAGATGCAGGCGGGCCTTGCTTCCCAGGAGAACTATGAACCGGAGGAGTGGGCCAAGTTTGCGGCCGGGCTGGATTATTATGCCATTGATTACGATTCCCAGGCTTCTTTTCAGGAACTCGCCGATTATTTGCAGGACCTGGACGGGCGCCACGGCACCCGCGGCAACCGCGTCTTTTACCTGGCCGTGCCGCCGTCCCTTTACCAACCCATTAGCCTGAGATTGGGGCAGGCCGGGCTGGGCCAGGAAAGGATGAACGGCCGGGGTTGGTCCCGCATCGTGGTGGAAAAGCCCTTCGGGCATGACCTGAAAAGCGCCAGGGAACTGAACGCCACCTTGCACCAGGGCTTTAAGGAGCACCAGATTTTCCGCATTGACCATTACATGGCCAAGGAAACCGTGCAGAATATCCTGATTTTCCGCTTTGCCAACGCCATTTTCGAGCCGCTCTGGAACCGGAACTACATTGACCGCGTGGGCATCATCGCCGCGGAACAGCTCGGCGTGGAGCACCGGGCGGGGTTCTATGAGCAGGCCGGAGTGCTCCGGGACATGTTCCAGAACCACATGATGCAGCTTCTGGCCCTCATCGCCATGGAGCCCCCCTCGCGTTTTGAAGCCGAACGGGTGCGGGATGAGAAGGTGAAGGCCTTTCGGTCCTTGAAACCGGTCACCTCTCCATTTTCGGCCGAGGACCTGGTTCTGGGGCAATATGGGACGGGTGAAAGCGACGGGGTTTCAGTGCCCGCTTACCGGGAAGAGTCCGGGGTCAATCCGGATTCCCTCACCCCCACCTTTGCGGTCCTGCGGGTCTTTATCGATAACTGGCGCTGGCGAGGGGTCCCTTTTTACCTGGCTTCGGGAAAGCGCCTGCCTCAGAAGCTCACCCAGTTGGTCATCCACTTCAAAGAGGTGCCCCATTCCCTGTTTGCCAACGTCGAGTTGGGGGCCATTGCGGCGAATCGTCTGATCCTGGGCATCCAGCCGGAGGAGAAAATCACCCTGACCTTCGAGACCAAAAACCCGGGGGCCACCATTTGTCTGCGGGGGGTCACCATGGATTTCAATTATTACCAGAACTACCGGGGTCCGGTTATGGATGCCTATGAAAAATCCCTCATCGACGTCATGCAGGGAGACCACATGTTGTTCTGGCGTCAGGATGGGGCGGAGCTGAGCTGGTCTTTCCTCGGTCCGCTTATCGAGGAGTGTGAAAGCTGCGCCAACCATGAAGAGCTCATTCACCCCTATAAAGCCGGAAGCTGGGGGCCGGAAGCCGCCCAACCTCTGATGAACCTTGTCCTTGCCTGAGTATTCCTGTGAACCAAAAATTATTTTCAATATAAATGGAGGACGGAATGATTTCTCTGCAAGGACAGACGGCTATTGTCACGGGGGCCAGTTCGGGAATCGGTGCGGGTATAGCTCAAGCACTGGCCAAGGCCGGGGCCAAGGTGGCGGTTAACTACCGTTCCAGCGAAAGTGAGGCGGAACAGGTAGTTCGGGATATCAAGGCAGCCCAGGGACAAGCCTTGGCGGTCAAAGCCGACGTCAGTCGGGAAGACCAGGTAGCCTATCTGTTCTACACAGTTAAAGAAGAGTTTGGCGACGTTGATATTATGGTCAGCAATGCCGGAGTTCAAAAAGATGCGGCCTTTGTGGACATGACCCTCCAGGAATGGCGCTTCGTGCTCGATATCAATCTTACCGGAGCTTTTCTCTGCGCTCGGGAAGCGGCTCGAGAATTCCTAAGACGCGGGGTGAACCCGGAGCATTCCCTTAATGCCGGCAAGATTATATTTATAAGCTCGGTGCATGAAAAGATTCCCTGGGCGGGCCACGCCAATTACGCCAGCTCCAAAGGCGGTGTCATGATGCTCATGAAAACCATCGCCCAGGAACTGGCCCCTCATAAGATTCGAGTCAATGGCATCGCTCCCGGCGCCATTAAAACGGCAATCAACCGCCAGGCCTGGGAGACCCCGGAGGCGGCGGCGAATTTACGCCAATTAATCCCTTACGGCAGAATCGGTGAACCGGAGGACATCGCTGCCGCGACGGTGTGGCTGGCTTCCGATGCCTCGGACTATATCACCGGCACCACCATATTTGTAGATGGCGGCATGCTCCTTTATCCCGGCTTTAGCACCGGCGGTTGATTACCACTTGAGTAGGTCACCTTCGACATTGCGAAGCTGACACCTTAATTCCCCATCTGGTCAGTGAAGAGTTTTTAGCCAAGGAATAGTTGTGTATAAAAAAATCAGCGATTACGGCGTCATCGGCAACCTCTGCACCGTGGCCCTGGTGGGCAGCGACGGCGGTATAGACTGGCTCTGCCTCCCGTATCTCGATTCGCCCAGCGTCTTTGGGGCCCTCCTTGATGACCGGCAGGGCGGACGCTTTGCTCTCTCGCCGACGGGGGAGTGGGATTCCACTCAAGAGTATCTCCCGGACACTAACATCCTTTGCACCCGCTTCCGCACCAGGGAGGGCGTCCTGCGCCTGCTCGATTTCATGCCCATTGCTGCCGGCGACGCCGGGCCCGAGAAGCCTCCTGACCTGTACCGCCTGGCGGCAGTGGAGCACGGCTCCGTGGAACTCAGGCTGATTTTTGAGCCCCGTTTCGATTACGCCCGGGCTGCCACTTCTCTGGAAACCGGCACCTGCTCCATACTAGCGGAGGCTGGCCAGGAGGCGGTGACCCTCTCGTTCTCCCAGGAGTGGCAGGAAGTGGAAGTCAGCCAAGAACGGGTGACGGCCGTCTGGCGCCTGACCGCTGGTGATACCTTGCGCTTTCATCTCCATTACGGCCGCGGTGAACTCTGTGAACTGGACCCCCGACAAGCCGACAACGCTTACGAAGAGGCCGCCCGGTTCTGGCGGGAATGGCTCCAAACCTCAGAAACCGGCCGCACCGTAGACTTCGGCCCCTATCGGGACCTGGTGCAGCGTTCCGCCCTGGTGCTCAAGCTGCTGTATTTTCAACCCAGCGGCACCATAGCCGCGGCGGCCACCACGTCGCTCCCTGAATCAGTGGGCGGCGTGCGCAACTGGGACTACCGCTTCACCTGGCTGCGGGATACTGCTTTCACCCTCCAGGCCCTCTTTAACCTGGGTCATCTCTCCGAAATGCAGGGCTACCTTACCTGGCTCCAAGGCCTGATCCAGAAGTGCGGCGCGGAGAATTTACAGATTATGTATGGTCTGAGGGGCGAAGAGAACCTGGTGGAACAAGAACTCAGCCACCTGGACGGCTACAAGGGCTCCCGTCCCGTGCGCCTCGGCAACGCCGCGGCCGGCCAGCGCCAACTGGATATTTTCGGTGAGGTCATGGACGCGGCCCTGAAGCTCTCAGATTATCTGGGCAAAGTGGACCGGGACCTCTGGACCTCTCTGGCCCGCCTGTGCGATTATGTGGCCGATCATTGGCAGGAGCCGGACCAGGGCATCTGGGAGGTGCGCGGCGGCCCCTACCACTTTGTCTATTCCAAAGTGATGTGCTGGGTAGCCCTGGACCGGGGCCTGGAGATCGCCCGGCGCTATGGCTTTCCCGGAAACCTGGAGGACTGGCGGAAGGCCGAAGACGCCATCAAAGCAGAGGTGCTAAAACGCGGCTGGAGCGACAGGGTTCAAGCTTTTCGGCAGCATTACCACACCGAGGCCCTGGACGCCTCCAGTCTCCTGCTTCCCATCGTCGGCTTCCTGCCTTTCGACGATCCCAAGATAAGCGCCACGATTGAGGCCATCCAGAAAGAGCTCGGCCGCGACGGCCTGCTCCGGCGCTATAGCGGCGAGGACGGTTTGCCCGGAGAAGAGGGGACCTTCCTGCTGTGCAGCTTCTGGCTGGTGGTTTGCCTCATCGGTCTGAACCGCCTGGACGAAGCCGAAACGATGCTCCAGCGTCTGGAAAGGACAGCCAATCACCTGGGCCTGTTTTCCGAAGAATATGACCTGGTCTGGCGCGAGGCCCTGGGCAATTTCCCCCAGGCTTTTACTCACATCGGCTACATCAACAGTGTTACGGCCCTGCAGCAAGCCAGGACCGCCCCAACCCTTCCGCCGGCGCAGCAAAGGGATGCCGGGATGCCCTGGTATTTTTTCCAGAAAATTCTGCTAAATGACGGCGAGCCCACTGAGGCAATCCCGCCCCAGGACATGGCCGCCAGGCTCAAAACCACCATGAACACAATGCGGGGCGCCTTCTTCGAACCTGATGGCCGGGTGGCCTATGAACGCATGGCCCAGTCTGAGATTTATCAGGATTTCCTGAAGCTGAGCCATAATCTGAAAACCATGGACCTGGCGGGACTGAGGCGCCGGGAAGAAAAAATCGCCTTTTGGATCAACCTTTATAACGTCATTGTTATTC
>CAZLRL010000052.1:3111-10552 GCA_964561645.1 uncultured Desulfobacterales bacterium | reverse complement strand
GGGAGCACCTGGTCCCCTGGCCCGACGGCCGGGGTCTGTGTCATCTCCTGGCGGATCTGGAACCCGCGATCATGCTGCTGGAGGAGGCGAACAGGTTTGTTGACGCGAAGGGGGGGTGGGGTCTACGCCCTTCCGGTCCTGGTTCTTAGCCCAATAATGTAGGGGCTTGATTCATCAAGCCCTGAGCGCGCCATGAATGGCGCCCCTTATAGACTTTGGAATTGACACAAAAAGAGGCCAACCTTTTCCTGTTTAAAGCTCACGGACAATGGCAGCACGGGTTTCCAGACTGAGGTGCACGGGCAAGATTTTCAGCAACAGAAAACCTAAAAATGTTGCCGCAAGCTTTAGCTTGTGGAATTAATTAGAAAAATGAGCGCAGGCTAAAGCCTGCGGCTACATATAAAAGAAGATTATTTAAAAACGCAACACAAGAAGCTGTTGCAAAACCTCGTTTTCTGTCATCCTGAACGAAGTGCAGGATCTATAACTCATTGAAAAGACTAGATTCTTCGGTCGCGGCGCTCCCTCAGAATGACAAAAAAACCGAAATATGAGGCGTTGCAATAGCTTCTAGGAATGTTCCGAGGGGTTCTAACATGCAAACCCGCCAGGTAACCCTGCAACTGGGCCCGGACCGCCGATTCCGGGCGGTTTTGGGTCTGCCCCGTGCCGCGGCCCCGAAGGCCGCATTAATCCTGGGCCACGGCGCCAACAACACCATGGATCACCCCGTCATCGCCGGGGTCCACGAGCGGCTGGCGAAGGAAGGCCTGGTCACGGTGCGCTTCAACTTCCCCTATGCCGAGGAGGGCAAAAAGCGCCCCGACCCGGACGCGGTCCTGGAGGTGGCCTTTCGCTTGGTAGCGGAATACGCCGCCGGACTGGAAGAGTTCCAGGGCCTGGATATGTTTTTAGGGGGCAAGTCCATGGGCGCCCGGGTGGCCGCACAGATCGTGGCCCAGGGCGCGGCGGCCCAGGGCCTCGTCTTTCTGGGCTATCCCCTGCATCCCCCGGGCAAGCCTGACAAACTCCGGGACCGGCCGCTGCTGGCGACTGCCTGCCCCAAGCTTTTTATCCAGGGGGGCCGGGACCCCTTCTGTCGGCTGGAACTTCTGGAAGAGGTGATGAGCCGCCTGCCGGGGCGCGCCGACCTGCACGTGCTGCCGGGCTTGGGGCATTCTTATGAGAAGGGCAGCAAACCCATGTCCGAGGACACCTTCGCCGAAGTGATCCGGGTGATCCTGGCCTGGCTGGACAGCCTGTGAAGCGGGAGCCCGGGAACCCGGGCTTCCAGCCTGCGCCGGAACAGGCCGGATCTATTCTCCTAAAATCTGTAAAAATAAAGTAGGGTGCGTCTTACGCACCATTTTCTGGCGAGCCCAACGCACCCAAAAAAGCAACTTAAGGAAGGCTGAAAATTTTTTGGACAAAATATAAATTTTCCCAGACCATAACCGGAAGCACATGGACAACTTTTTGAAAGCAGGAAACCCCTCATGAGTGTCATCCTGGTGGTGGACGACGACGCCTCTATCCGGGAGGCGCTGGTGGCCGGCCTCAAAAAACTGGGCCAGGAAATCATCCCCGCGGCCTCGGGGTCCGAGGCCCTGGAGGAAGTGCGCCGCCAACCCGTGGACCTGGCCATTATCGACCTCAAACTCCCGGACATGGAAGGCACCGACCTTTTCGAGGCCCTGCGCATCATCCGCCCCGACGCCATCGCCATCATGATTTCGGGGCTGGCCACGGTGGACGACGCGGTGACCGCCCTGAAAAAGGGCATCTACGACTTCATCACCAAGGACTTCCGCATGCACGAACTCCGCAAGGTGGTGAGCAAGGCCCTGGAAACCCAGCAGCTCATGGCCGAGAACCAGCGGCTGCAACTGGCCTTGAAGGAGCGCAGCGCCAGCGGCCGCATTATGGGGCGCTCCGCGGCCTTCCTCAAAGTCATGCAGATGGTCAGCCGCATCGCCCCCACCAAGACCACCGTGCTGCTCACCGGAGAGAGCGGCGTGGGCAAAGAACTGGTGGCGGAGGCCATCCACCATCAGAGTCCGCGGCGGGACCAGCCCCTGGTGAAGCTCAACTGCGGCGCGCTCCCCGAGGGGCTCATCGAAAGCGAGCTCTTCGGTCATGAAAAAGGGGCCTTCACCGGGGCCATCCAGCAGCGCAAGGGCCGCTTCGAGCTGGCCGACAGCGGCACCATCTTCCTGGATGAAATCAGCGAGATCCCCCCCACCACCCAGGTGAAGCTTCTGCGGGTGCTCCAGGAGGGGGAGTTCGAACGGGTGGGGGGCACCCAGACCCTGAAAACGGACGTCCGGGTCGTCGCGGCCACCAACGAGGACCTGGAGACCGCGGTGGCCCAGGGGAGTTTCAGAAAAGACCTGTACTACCGCCTCAATGTCATTCATCTGGCCATCCCGCCCTTGCGGGACCGGCAGGAGGATATCCCGCTGTTGGCCCTCCACTTTCTGGATAAATTTTGCATGGAAAACGACCGCGCCCCCATGGGCATCACCCCGGAGGCCATGGCGGCCCTCAGGAGCCACTATTGGCCCGGGAACGTGCGGGAGCTGCAAAATGTGGTGGAACGGGCCGTGGCGCTGTGCCAGGGGAACATGGTGGAGCTGGAGGACCTGCCGGACGAGGTGCGGCGGTATTCCCCCGAGGACGACGAGATCACCGTGCCGGTGGGGGCCTCCATGGAGGAGATCGAACGCCGGGCCATCACCCAGACCCTGAAAAAAACCCAGGGGGACAAGGAGCTCACGGCTCGCCTGCTGGGCATCGGCCTGGCCACCCTTTACCGGCGCCTGAAGGAAATGGAAACCAGAGAGCAGGAGACGGAAGACAACGAACCCTCTGATGGGGAGTCTTGACCATGTCGTTGCCGAATTTTTTGGACCTGAAGTTTCTCCCGACAAAAGAAGCCGAGGCCGTGGTGGTGCCGATCCCCTACGAGGCCACCACCACCTATGGGTCGGGCACCCGGGACGCGCCCGCAGCGATTCTGGCCGCGTCCCGCCAGGTGGAGCTCTGGGACGAAGAGGAGGGCTGGGACCCGAGCGCCGCGGTGCGCCTGGCCACAGCCTCTCCCATCCCCCCGGAAGCTTCCGGTCCCCAGGCCATGCTGGACAAGATCAGGAAAATCGTCCAGCCCTGGGTGGCCCAGGGGAAGGTGGTCCTGGCCCTGGGCGGCGAACACACTGTCACCCCGGCCCTGGTGCAGGCGGTGCAGACCAAGTACCCGGACCTGCAAGTGGTGGCCCTGGACGCGCACGCGGATATGCGGGACAGCTACGACGGCAGCAAACTGTCCCACGCCTGCGCCTTAAAACGGGTCTACGACCTCGGACGGCCCCTGACCATCCTGGGGGTGCGCAGCTACTCCCAGGAGGAGAGCCAGCTACTCTGGGTGGCCCCGCGCCTGAAAGTATTCAAAGCCCGGGAACTGCATACCCCGGAAGGCTGGGATAAAGCCCTGGCTCACCTGCAAGGCTTGACCGGACCGGCCTACATCACCATCGACGCCGACGTCTTCGACCCGGGGGTCATGCCGGCGGTGGGAACGCCGGAACCGGGCGGCCTGGGCTATTACCAGGTCCTGGATATTTTGCGGACCGTGGCGGCCCGGGGCCCCATCGTGGGCCTGGACCTGGTGGAACTGGCCCCCATCCCCGGCCACCGGGTGAGTGAGTTCACCGCCGCCCGGGTGCTGTACAAGGCCCTGGGCTATATGTATCAGTCCCGCCGCCCTTAGACCTGATTCATTGAGTAGCTTAAAAATTCCTTTAATTTCCCCCCTTTCCTAAAGGGGGGTTAGGGGGGATTTGTAAGTATATCTCGATGGTTAGTCGATAAATTAACGCGCTAGGACGGCGGAAGTGATAGTGGGGGAAGGGCCGGGGGAGCGGCGGCTCCTGTGGCGCAGGCCTCTCGCCTGCGTTTCCCTCCCCTCAAACTCCCCTCCCAACCCCCGTTACCCGGGAGCACAGGCATCTTGCCTGTGTAGCACAGGCTGGAAGCCTGTGCTCCCGCGGGTTGGGAGAGGGGGTTTTGGGGAGGAAGGGAAGGGCTTTGACCCTGTGTAGCACGGGCTTCCAGCCCGTGGGAACCCCTCAAGAACACTCAAGGAATCTGCTATGCGCCGGAAGATCTCGGATTTTCATGACGGGGCCAAAGATGGCCTGGAGCCCCTGGAGCCCCTGGATCTCGACCAGGTCGATGATTTTGACCAGCTGCTCCGGGCCCTGGGCAAAACCGCGTTCGGGGCCCGCCGTCTGGGGGACGCGGCCGAGGTCATGGCCGCCATGGTCACCGACCCGGAAGTCACCGTGGTGGGTACCTTTTCCGGGGCCATGAGCGTGGCCAAGATGGGCCTGCTGCTTTGCGACATGCTGGACCGCGGCTGGCTGGACATCGTCATCACCACCGGCGCCTTGGTGGCCCACGGTTTCATCGAAAACCTGGGCCGGGTGCACTACAAATATCCTCCCCAGCGCTCCGACCGGGAGCTTTATCTCCAGGGCTACAACCGCATCTACGACACCCTGGAGATGGAGGCCAATCTGGATTACGCCGAGGAGGTGGTGCGGGATGTCCTGGATAACCTCGACCACCAGGAAGTCTGGGCCTCGGCCAGCCTGTGCCGGGAGCTGGGCCGCCACCTGGCGGGCCTCACCGACCAGCCCGGCCTTCTGCGCAACGCCTTTCTCCAAGGGGTGCCGGTCTTCATTCCCGCGTTCACCGACTCGGAACTGGGCCTGGACCTGGCCGGCTATATGACCCGCCGGGCCCTGGCCGCCGGACAAGAAATGCCCGGGGCCCTCACCTCCCTGTCCCTCAAGTTTAATCCCTTCCTCGATCTGGGAAGTTACGCCCAGCGGGTGCTCCAGGCCAAAAAGCTGGGGATTTTCACCGTGGGCGGCGGCGTACCCCGGAACTGGGCCCAGCAGGTGGCTCCTTATCTCGAGCTTTTGCACGGCCGTCTGGGGCTCGACTTACCGGAAATACGCTTCCAATACGGGGTGCGCCTCTGCCCCGAACCCGCGCATTGGGGCGGCCTGAGCGGTTCCACCTACGGGGAGGGCGTTTCCTGGGGGAAGTTCATGGCCGCGGAAGAAGGCGGCCGCTATGCCGAGGTGCTCTGCGATGCCACCATTTCGTGGCCCCTGATCATGAAGGCGGTACAACAGCGGCTGGAGAAAGAACGACCGGTGGCTTAAAAAATTTTGGTGGAACAGGTTTTCAACCTGGTACTAGTCCCGACCCTCTTAAAAACTAAGGAAAGGCTTGGTGCCACAGGCGTCTCGCCTGTGCATGGTCGGGGGTGAGATATTGTAGGGCGGGAAAGCGAAGCGCATCCCGCCTTTCGTATTCCACCAATCCAATTTTTGCCTTTGAATAAAACACCGGCGGGACGCCGGTGCCACCGGCTCATCGGCCGGGAATAAAATACACCATCTCCATGGGCAAACCGTGCGCGTCGCGCTGGGAGGTTTCCGGCAAGGTTTTAAGCTGCCCTCCACCCACCAGACCCGTCACCGCCGCGGCCAGGGCGTCCAGTAGATCGTCCGGGGCCGCGCCGCCCTTCGGCAGGGTTTTCCTCAACTCCACAAATAGAGCCTCCGCCCGGGGATAAACCATTTGCAATACTCCAAGGCGTTCGGCTTCCCCTGCGGCGCCTTTTTTGGCCCAAGCCATCGGCCTCCTCTGATTGAGCCCCCAAAACAACACCTCGGGATGAGCCTCCCGAATAACCCTCCGGGCCTGGGGCTCGGCCAGCAACAGCTCGTCCGCCTGGCGCATACGGGGCATGAGGTTCCAGGTGGCCCGGAAAATACGCTTGCCAGTCAGGTGCTCGTTAATCCTGAGGGCAGTATCGTAATTCGGGGCGTACACAGCCGGACGGCAGGGAACGGGGAAAACGCTGGCTCTCCGCTGGCCCAGGACTTTCCGGGCCGCCCGGTCGCAATCGCGGTCGTTGGCGGCTTCCGGCAAGCCGATAGGGATGTCCACCAGGATCAGCGCGGCCCGGCGGTAGGCAGCCCACAGAGCGGCCAGGTCAGGAAAGATGCGATATTCCGAGGCCCCGCTGCGGCTCAGCCTGACCGACAGCCAACCGGCCCGGCAGCCGTCCACCCCCACCACGAACATCTAGGCCTCCGGGGTCGGCTCCGCCTTGGCGATAAAAGCCCGCAAACGCTCGATATATTCCGGCCCCGCCACCAGATAGGTGTCGTTGTGGTGGGAACCGGGGATGATGTAAAGCTCCTTGGGTTCCGCCGCAGCCTCGAACACCCGGCGGGCCATGTCCACCGGGATGATCTCGTCCTGGGCCCCGTGGATGACCATCACCGGCACCCGGACCCCGCCGATCCGCCCCAGGTTGTCGTAGGGCACCTTGGGACGCCAGTCGAACAGAAACGGCGCGTAAAGCTTGGCCATATCCTGGGAATTGGTGAAGGGCGACTCCAGGATCAGGGCCCGGGAGGGCGCTTTCAGGGCCAGGTCGGTGGCCAGCGCGGTGCCCAGGGAGCGGCCGAACAGGATGATGTCCGTCCCGGCCACCCCCCGGGTTTCGGTCAGATAGCGATAGGCCGCGGCCGCGTCCTTGAAGGTCCCCTCCCGGTTGATGCTGCCTTCGGATTGGCCGTATTCCCGGTAATCGAAGATGAAAACCTGAACCCCCACTTCCTCCACCAACAGCTTGATGTTTTCCAGGCGGTAGCTGATGTTGCCCGCGTTGCCGTGGAACCACAAGAACACCGGCGCGCCGGGCTTGGGAACCCACCAGCCGTGGAGCTTGACGTTGTCTTCGGTGGTGAACCAGACGTCCTCGTACTCCAGGCCGAAGTGCTCCGGAGTGCCGATGAAAAAAGAGTCAGGAAAAAAAACAATGCCCTTCTCCGAAGGTTCCCAGAACATAGCCGCCTCGCTTTTTTTTGAGGGGAGGGCCGGGGGAGCGCGACTCCCCAGCCATCCCCTATTTCCTTTCCATCCCCTTACCGGGAGCACAGGCATCTTGCCTGTGTTGTACAGGCTGGAAGCCTGGCTGGAAGCCTGTGTTCCCGAATTACGGGATTGGGGGAGGGGGTGTGGGGGCATTACAAGGGGGAAAGGGGCCACTGCCCTTAGCCCCCTCCCCCACATCAGTCCATCATATAAAAAATCCCAGGATATAGCGTAAAGCCAGAACCGTTATGATCAAACCCAGGCCGACCCGGATCACCGTGCCCGGGAAAAACCTTTGCAGGCGGGCGCCGAGATAAACGCCCAGAAAACCCCCCAGGCCGAAAAGCGCGCCCAGGGCCCAGTCCGGGGACACGCTTTGCTGCGGATAAAAAGGCGCCAGGAACATATACATGCCCACCCCGGCCACCGAGGTGACGAAAGTGCCCATGAGCGCCGCGCCGGCGATGGTATAAATGGG
>CAZLRL010000052.1:1175-3101 GCA_964561645.1 uncultured Desulfobacterales bacterium | reverse complement strand
CGGCCAGGAAGGGCGCGATAATGGCCCCGCCGCCGATGCCGTAGGTGCCGCCGATGAGGCCCACCACCAGGGCCAGGGCGAACAGGCCCGGGGCACTGAAGCTGAAGGTCTCCCCCAGAAATTCATACGACACGCGTCTCAGGCTCCAGTCCACGGTGCGCACCCGGGCTTCGGGAGGCAGCGCGCCGTCCGTTTGCTCCCGGGACTTTTGTAACACCTCCCGGAGACGCCGCATCACATGGGATTCAAATTCCAGAATCGCGGCTTTTTTGCGCTTGCCCCTGGGAGTCTGGTCATAGAGCAGCCGCACCCCGATGTACAGCAGGACGCAGCCCACGAACAGCTTGAAATGGGCCGGGTACAACAGCCACCGGATGCGGATGAGCGCCCCGAAAAACAGCCCCGGCAGCGTCCCCAGGATCACCACCCAGGTGACCGGCCAGTTCATGCGGCCTTCCCTGAGAAAGCGGTACACCCCGCTGGGGATGGCCACGATGTTGAACACCAGGTTGGTAGGGCTCACCGCCGGGCTGGTGAAATTGAGGAAGCTGACCTGGTAGGGCAGCAGCAGAAAGGCCCCCGAGACCCCGCCCATGGAGGTAAAAATGGAAACCGCCAACGCCACCAGGGCCGGCAGGAGCACGTAAGTTTCCACCCCGGAGACGGGAAAACGCTGGGGAGTGAAAAAGAAATTCACAAATTCGGCGACAAGGTCCATGACCAGGCACAACCACAGGTGGTTCTATGAGATACAGAACCAGAGTCTTGGTTTTTCAGGATCGATATAGCAGCACGCTGGCCGAAAAATAGCACGGCAGGTGCCAGAGTCAAGTTTTAGCTGCTTGGGAATGGTGAGGGTCTGCTTTTCGCCCCGCTGCATACGCCGGATTTATTTTGACTGCCCTTGAACGTTCTTACCGCTCAGGCGCTTGAGCCGAGGCACAGAGAGGTTCTACTTCGAAAGTGATTAATATGGTGGGCTGATCGACCAGCCCCAAGTCCCGCAGATTTTCTCCCTCCAGATGGAGGGTCACCGCTTCCTGCAGATTTTGGGTGACCGCGTCAAGGGTGTCTCCCTCGGTGATCACGGGAATTTCCAGGCATTCGGCCACAAAGCCGAATTCCTCCCCGGGGCGAATGACCGCTTTGATAGTCCGTTGGAGTCTCATCAATCGGCACCCCCAAGCATCATAGCATGGCCAAGATTATTAGCCAAGTTCTGTTGCTTGGGATGCCGAAAGGTCATCAAGGAAACGGATAAATTTCGCCTCAAGATCGGGTGGTCTGGGATAAATCTTCCTCGTCCCGCACCACGATTTCCTCCCCCCAGCCAATCTCTTCCAGCCCCGATTTTTCCACCTGGGCCAGGATGGCCAGCTTGACGGGCTGGACCTTGCGGTAGACCTCTTCCGGGGGCCGCTGTTCGCCGTCCACGGTGAGAAGGTGTTTTTCCAGGGAGATGCCGAAAAGGCGCTCATTTTCCCGGAGATAGGGCAGAATGAGCTGCCAGTCGGCCTCGCTGAGCGTCACCAGTTCGCCGCCGTTCAACTGCTCGTCCACCACCTGGCCGTAAGGGTCCCGGATGTAAATGGCGCCGCCCGAGGCCAGGGAAAACAAATTGGACCCGGGATAGGGGCTGGCCTGCATCTTGACCCGGCCCCGGTGGTCGAACTCCAGGCCGTTGACGATGACAAAACCCCCGCCCTTCAGCGCGTCGCCGGCCATGAAGGACTCGGCCAAAAAATCCAGCGCGGTGCCGTTGATCACCACCCGGGGGCGGCCCACCGCGTTGATCAGGGGGCGGCCCGCGGCGTTCCCCAGAACGTAGACTTCCCCGCCCTTGGCGCCGTACATGAAGGTCTGGCCCACGTCCCCGAAGACCACCAGCTTGCCCCGCTTCATGATCTGGCCCAACTGGTCCTGGGC
>CAZLRL010000052.1:0-1165 GCA_964561645.1 uncultured Desulfobacterales bacterium | reverse complement strand
GCCCATCCCAACATCGCCGGGGCCCAGTCGTATCACAACACGGGCGGGATGATCCTCCGCGGCCCGGGGTCCAAGGCGGACCAGTACGATCCGGCCGACATCGCCGTGTACGACCAGCTTGCCGGATTTCATGATCTGGCCCAACTGGTCCTGGGCGTTGCCGTGGACGTAAATCTCCATGCCGTCGATGCCGGAGGCCAGGTAATCCCCGGAGCTGCCGTAGACATCGAAGCGCACCCCGTCGGTGTTGAGCCCGAAGCCGCAGCCCAGAAAGCGCTGGCCCCGGTAGCCGTAGCAGATGAACCGGGTCCAGCCCAGCTCGTAGGCCCGGCACAAAAGACGGGCGTCGCAGTCTTCCCCTTCCGGGGGAAATTCCGCCGCGTTCAGGACCAGGACCGCGTCGTCCTGGTGCGGCGCCCTCAGACTGTCTCGGCTCTGCCAGTCGATATAGCGGTAACGGCCGGGGCGATTTTCCCCCATCTTGGGGGAGGCCCCGAAGATGCGAGTCAGCGCGTCCGAGGTGATCCGGATCAAATGGCTGAACTTTTTCTCCCCGGTGTCATAGCGCCGGTCCAGGAACAGGGACAGCCCGGCAATGGCCGCGGCCTTGAGATCATCGTTTTCCCGGGCCAGTTCCTCCGCGATCATAAGGATTTCCAAAAATCGGGCATAGGGCCATTCAGGCAGGCCCGCGGTAACAAACCGGAACAGGTCCTGGCCGCTCAGGTCCTGAAGCAGCTCCCGCACCCGGGGCGCCAGTTCCGCGAAGCGTTCCTCGCTCACCTCTGGCACATCGCCCTTCCAGGGCCGCTGGAACCAGGGCACGGTCTTGGGTTTGCCGAACTTGTCCTGGCAGGACAGCACCTTTTTGCCGTTCTTGCTCTCCAGGGAAAAGGTGAACGACCCCCCGTCGGTGTGGCTGCCGCCCCGGGCGTTCCAGTAGAGGTCGGCCACCGGGCAAAAACGCGGGTCCTCTTCGGCCAGGCTGGCCAGCGTCGCGTCAATGGCCTGCTTTTCGGAGCACACCAGGCCGATCTGCACCTCCCCCTCGGAAAACGCGAACACCTGGGGCCGCAGCATACTGGTGTCCGTGATGCCGATGAGCTCCAACCGCTTTTTGGCGGTGTCGTTCCTGGCGATGATGAAAAACCAGGGTCCGTCCGGC
>CAZLRL010000051.1:0-10567 GCA_964561645.1 uncultured Desulfobacterales bacterium | reverse complement strand
GACTCTTAATCACTAGGTTCGGGGTTCGAGGCCCTGACGGCCCACCAGGGATTTCAAGGGGTTACGGGATATTGACCGTGCCCCTTTTTCTATCGGGCTACCAGTCAGGCTACCAATTACCCCCGTATTGCAACTCAGATTTTTTTCAGGTTAAGGCTACCACTTGGGCTACCATCATGACTTCATGGCTCCCGGAGCAAAAGCCTTGACCTTCTCGCGACACGTATTTCCCGGAGGACGCGTCCCCTTATGTCCAGGAGGGAATGTAGATGGGAAAGTCTGGTGATGTGCACTCCCTCGCCTGGCATGATACTCCTCATGCCTCCCCAACACCCTGAGACCACCACCACCATCCTCCTCCAGGGCCACCCCACCGCCGATCACGCCACCGAACCGACCCGGCCGCCAGGCGTTTCCTGCCGACCCTCTCCGTCCCTTGGCCCCACCATACACGATCCCCCTCTTCCGGCCCGAAATCAAAAACCCAGAGACCGGGACTCCTACCCCCAGGGGGTTAAAATGCTTGCTCTGGATAAAATCCCCGAAAGTATGCTGACCCATTGACAGCCCCTTGATTATGTAACCCCGTTTTCTTTGCTTATATCGCTTCCTCTCCTCCAATCTTCAGGAACCTCCTTGGTCCGATAAGGGTTTTCGATATGCGGATCTTCTCTGCAATTTTTCCAGGAGAGATGATAACTGTAGGGGCTGGCAAGATCTCTTTTATTTAAGGAGGCAGTACGTTTGTGTCGATACGGCCATGAAATGTAAGTTGACCGAGATTATGCGGCAACCTTGGCCGCCGCGGTCAAAAAAGGGCTTTCTGTGCCTCTTTGTCTGGGCAAAATTCCCAACGGTCGGCATTTGGGGAACCGAATCCCCCATATAACCGACTGATAGGATAACTTTCCCTGAAAATCAAAAAATTTCCCGGATTTTTGCCAGACCACCCCCTTGGTTCGCAGATTCAGGCTGGGTGTCGGCCTATAGGCCCCAGGCCAGCACCGCCCGATAATGGTGCGCCAGGGGAAAGGCCGAGGCCACATGGACGTACCAGCGCCGGGCGTGGTAAGAAACCCTGGCCCCCACCTTGATCAGGCGTTTGATCAGCCAGTCCATGGACCGCCGCACTTCCTCGCCCCAGACATAGAATTGCCGGATCATATGCAAGAGATTGTAGGCCAGAACCCCCATCTTCAGCCGGGCCTGATTGGCCTCAAACCGCTGGCAACTGGTCTTGTCCCAGCGCAGGGTGTTTTTGCCCTCCTTGATCCGGTTTTCAATCTCTGCCCGGCCATTATAGACCTTGACCACTTTACCGGCAGGCAGCCGTGAGTTGGTAACCACAAAGCCGAGGCGGGGGAATAACTCGCCCCGGTGCCACTCGATCTTGGCCACTACCCGGCGGGGCCGGCTCCAACTCTGAGCCTGGTAGTGGAGATCAACGATCTTGACCTGGATGCCGCTCTTGGGGGGTCTCCCCACCGGACGACTGAGGTGCGGCGCCACCAGCCTATCCAGGTTCTCGTTGGCCGGCAACCGGATGAAGTAGGTGAGGCGTTGCTCCTCGCAGTACTCGTAGATTTCTGGTTTGGCAAAGGCGGCGTCACCCCGGAACCAGAAAAGCTTGAACCAGGCCCGGTAGCGCTCCACCATGGGCTTGATGAACTCCAGAGCGCCGTCGGCGGAATGGACGTTGCCCGGTCTCAGCCTGGCCCCCAGACAGTCGCCGTCGCTGGTGAAGCCAAACAGCGGATGGAAGCAGTTCTTGGCAAAATGGCCGTTGTAGGCCACCCCCTCCTGCTTGCCGTGGGCCGGGTCCTCGGTGGAATCCAGGTCGATAATCAGCCGCTTTTTGTTCTTCCTCTTTAACAGGGTATCCGTCGACCGGGTCAGGGCAGCCTCCAAGGCCTGCAGTCCAGCTTCGTTGCCCAGGATGTCATTCTCCAGTCTGGACAGCATGGACTGGCCAGCCCCAGCCTGTTGATCTTTACCAAGAGCTAGCCTGAGGGCGGGGTCGATACGCAGAAAGTCGGCATCGTTACAATCTTCATAACCGGCGGCAATCTGATAGACCCTTTGACGAACCATCTGCACCAGGGCATGTTTCGTGTGAGTAGGTGACCTCAAGTCTTCCAGGCAATCTTTGATGGGCTCAATAATCTTGAAACGGTCATCTGTTTCTCGAACCAGGAGAAAACCAACGTCTGAGGTGATCTTGGCGCCCTGGAAATCTATCCTGATGGCGCGGTTAAAATCCGGCCGGATTACCTCTTTCTGGCTTTCACCACTAGCGAGCATCTGTGGTGCCCCCGATATGCTAATTTATTCCCCTTATATCATATAGTTAGTTTGATTTCCACCGATTCTTGCCGCATAATCCAGGGTTGATTACACCTTTACTTTAGCGATGCAACAAGCAGATTTCCTTGGAAATCCGAAAGAATATCGGTATTGAGCATAATTGAATAATTACGGAGAAGAAAATCAGAGACCATAGGGAAAAATCATACAAGACGCCCATCAAGGCGCTCCCCAGGAACCAGAAGAGGCCGAAGCCGGTGTGGAAAATGCCAAAGCCAGTGGCCCCCGGCGGTCCCGTGGCACCATCTCCGCCAGGGCGGCCTTGATGATAGATTCCTGCGCCCCCATGCCAATGCCCCAAAGAACCATTCCCACCAATGCCAGGTCAAAGCCACCAAGGAAGACCAGGGGAGCAAAAAGGGCGGATAATACGGATACAGCCACGATCACCGGCATTCCGAGGAGATCGAAGAGGCGGCCCAGAATGAGTGCCGCTACGGCATCAACTCCCATGGCCACGGCATAAAATATGGGAATCCAATTGGGCTGAGCCACCGCGGCTTTGCCGAAATGATAAGCGATCAAGGGAAAATCGGCATACCCCGCGCCAATCAGCCCCACAGCAACAACATAGAGCCAGTAAGGGTGAGTCAGTCCCTTGGTTTCCAGCTTGGGAACGGTCACTTCCAGATGCTGGGGGTGGGGATAAAGGCGGGCGGCAACAGCAATCACCAGGACCGCCAAGATGGCCGGAATCAACAAATAAGCAAAGCCTGCCCGATAGCTCCCATTTACAGAGAGAACCAGGGCCACGATCAGAGGCCCCAACATGGCGCCGATCTGATCCATGGCCTCATGGAACCCGAAGCCCCATCCCCTTCCCACATCGGTGGTGGCGTGGGAAAGCATGGCGTCCCTGGCGGGCGTGCGAATGGCCTTGCCCATTCGTTCCATTACGATCAAAAAAGCGGCAAGCTCCTAGTTTCCCGCCAAAGCCAGCAGCGGCACGGCAAACAGATTCAGCGCATAGCCCACAAAGGTAATGGCCCAATATTTGCCGAGACGATCGGTAAGGTAACCGGAGGCCAGTCTCAAGGCATAGCCGATGAACTCTCCCAATCCGGCCACGATCCCTACCATCGTGGCGCTGGCATTGAGGACGCCGAGAAAGGGGCCGGTGATGCTGCGGGCTCCTTCATAGGTCCGGGCGGCGGAGGGCAACTACTGGCGCTACGGCGGCGAGGGCGGCCTGGAGCTGGCGGACGCCGTGATGGACGCCTGCAAAGAGAAGGGGGACTTCAAGTTCCTCTATCCCACGGAGATGCCGCTCCGGCAAAAGATAGAAACCATCGCCCGGGAAGTGTACGGGGCCGACGGCGTGGTCTATACGCCCGAGGCCGAGGCCAAGGCGAAGGCCTTTGAAGCCGATCCCAGGTTCCGAGATTACCATGTGATGATGGTGAAGACGCACCTGTCCCTGACCCATGACCCCACCAGGAAGGGCGTGCCCAAGGGCTGGGATCTGGCGGTGCGGGACTTCCTGCTGTACAGCGGCGCCAAGTATATCTGTCCGTGCACCGGGACCATCAGCCTTATGCCGGCACTTTGTGGCGTGTTATGGAGAAAAAGGAGATTTGGCGCAACATTGATCCCGATCCACAAACCGGCGAACCCCGCATGGTCCCGGCCATCTATCTCCTTTATTGGAAAATTCAGGAGGGAACGCCGCCCGGGGTCGGGAGGATGATGGGCTACGAGTACACTCTTTACGACAATACCTTTGCCATCAACTGGGACATCGTCAAAGATTGAGCATCTGGCAACCCGGATCGGGGAGGTCTCCCGACCCGGTTTTTTTCAATAAGTCAACCTCATTTATTAAGATTAAAAAGGGGGAATAATGACCCACATCATCCTGGCGCGCCATGGCAACACCCCCTGGAACAAAGACAAAATCTTCCGGGGCTCCAAGGATATCCCTTTGGACGAACAGGGGCAGGAAGAAGCCCGGGCGCTGGGGGAATGGTTGAAAGACGAAACCATCCAGGCTGCCTATACTTCTCCCCTTTCCCGGTCCCGAGACACAGCCCTGGCCATCGCCCGCTATCACGACCTGAAAGTAATCGACCTGCCCGGCATCGCCGATGTGAGCTACGGAGACTGGGAAGGGATGCCCTTGCAGGAGGTCAAGGTCAAATATGCCGACCTCTATCGCCAGTGGGAAACTGCCCCGCACACGGTGCGTTTCCCCCAGGGTGAAACCTTGGAAGAGCTGCGCACCCGGGCCCTGGCCGCAGTGAACGAAGTGGCACAGCGGCACCCGGCCCAGACTGTGCTGCTGGTGGGCCATCGGGCCGTGAACAAGGTGATCATTGCCGGCCTTATCGGCCTGGACAATTCCCACTTCTGGCGCATCGCCCAGGATACCACCTGCATAAACCGCTTTCACCTGGTGGAAGACCCGCAATGGCCGGACAAGACCTGGTATATCCTCTCCATTAACGATGCCTGCCACCTGCGGGGCATGAAACGGGGCGCTTTTGTGGATTTTTAGGGCCCGTGGGAGCTGCCCGGCTTCCTGCCCTGGCCGGAGACCATCACTGGCAAAGAACTTCTTTCTGAAAAAATAGGCGCCGCTGCCTTTGGGAGGGCCCAAGCCATGGACCCAAAATGAAAGCACCGGCAACAGTTGGCGCTAGGGGAAATCTTTAAGGAAAATTTTTCAGAGTCAAGGAGGACGTCATGCGTAAAGTAGTCACTCTAATGATCATGGCCATATTTGTCCTGGGCGTGGGAAATGCTTTGGCCGATGAGGAGTTTTACGGGGTGGTCAAATCGATGCCCGAGAAGGGTTATATGGGACAATGGGAAATCGATGGCAAAACGGTCCAGGTGACCGAAAAAACTGAGATCGATGAGGATAATGGAAAACTGGCGGTCGGATCTTATGTGGAAGTGGAAGGCGTAACCGCCGAGGGAAAATTTATCGCCTCTGAAATTGAAACCGAAGACAGAGATTGATCTAAACTACCCCACTTAAAGGCCTGAGGGCTTATTTTTTTGGGCAACAATTCCTCTTCCACCAGCTTGTTGATGACCATGTTCCAAGGGGCAAAATTCTTCCTGGTTCGTTTTCTTTTCGGTTCACTAAGGGCGTCCTGGAGCATTTCAGAAACTTTTATTCCATTATCCAATTCTGCGCATATTTCACTTAGGGTACATGGTGAAACTTTATTCGGCTTGGTTTGCCTGTTATTACAATCATTTTTGCTTTCTTCATCCTCAACCCCTCGCAGTTCTAGTACTCTGCGTTTGATGAGTTCCCATTGCAATATCTTAAAACCTTTTTGGGGGGACTTTTTTCCAGTTTCAATGCTTACAATACCAGTCTCTCGCAAGACCTCCCGAGCATCATGTCTTTGGCGGGAGAGCATCTGAATCCAATCAAGGAAATGTTTCACAGCCCATGGGGGAAGATCGGGGTGAAAATCTCCGACCCCAGGTAGAAACTCTGCATATTCTTCTTTGGAATCGAACACCAGGCGGAAACCACGGCGCCGGGATTCAGCAGGAGGGCCTATTAACAGGCCAGATCACAGAGCCTTAACGGAAAGATCGTCAATCCTTTTTTGAATTTTGGTTCTGTTAGCCCACGGGGCTTTATGTTCAGGGCCTTGAAGGCCTGGACCTGGCAGATGAGTTAAGAGTTTTTCTTTTTTGATTTCCCTGAGAAGTTCCCAATGCCCTTGGGTGAGAGGGGCTAAAGTTGGCTTTTCCATCTTTTCTTCCTTTTCATCAACACGGCTTTTTATCTAAGCATAAGAAAAAATTCGAGGCGGCGCCACCAAACGGGTCGGTCGGGTCCAGATCCGGTGAAAATATTTTTATCAGGCTGTTTTCAAGGGGATTTTACGGTGCTGTACAAGTTTACCATGTTGCCTTCCGGGTCCCGGAAATAAATGGAACGATTCCCCCAGGGAAAGGTGGTGGGCGGCATAACCCAGTCAATGTTGAGTTGGGCTTGCTGGAGCCGGGCATACTCCCGGTCCACATCCGGCACCTGAAATTCCAGCATGACGCTCTTATTGCGGCCGGCCTGCATGGCGCCCGGCACCGTCTGGTCCAGGCTTTCCTGATGGTAGAGCGACAGAATGGCCCCCTTAAGTTGAAACTCCAGGTAGTCGGCCTGGTAGACCTTGGGTTCCACCTGCAGGACCTCCTGATAAAAATCCCGCATGGCGGCCATTTTTTGGGTGATTATGCAGGCATGGGTGAATTTCACGGTCTTCTTGGCCTCATCGGCAGCAGCCTGGTGTGGCAGCATGAATAAGAGGATGAGGGCTGCGGTTCCATAGATAACAACCAGTAGCCAGGGATGTTGCTCCCTGCGGCGCCAAGGAGCCATGATAACCTCCGGGCATGTTGGCCTCCCCTAGGGAAAATAAGGCTTAAATCCGCCGGTGCAAGGGCGCGGTCCGGTTGGCCCGGAGGATTTTTCCTCCAAAAATTATTGACTTTTTCCGTGTTCTAGTGACCATAAAAAATCACCTTTAATAAACCACTGTCGGATTGTAACTTTTATCATGGCAACCATTGAACCGCGCTTTATTTCCCGGCCCTGGCCCGCTCCCAAAAGATTTCCCTGGCACCGCTTTCCTCCCCTGAATCGCCTGGTCAAGTGGGATGCGGTCATCAAGCTGGCCATACCGCTCCTGCTTCTGGGTCTGGTGGGCCTGGCCGTCAAATGCGGCTCCTTTCGGGTTTATCTGGAGTTGCTGCAAACCCAAACCTACACCGCGGTTCTCCCGGCCCTGGGTGCCGGTTACACTCTGCTGATGCTGCTTTTGCAGGGCTTGCGCACCGTCCTGTGGGCCCGGTACCGGCCTTATCCCCTGAGCACCCGCCCCCTCCCCCGCCTTACCGTGATCATGCCGGCTTACAATGAAGGCCAGATGGTGGCAACGGCCCTGGACTCCGTGGTTCAGGCCGATTATCCCCGGGAGCGGCTGGAGATCATCTGCGTGGACGACGGCTCCACGGACGACACCTGGGATTATATTGACCAGGTTCGCCGGCGGTTCCCCCATCTGATCAAGACCATCCGCTGGCGCCAAAACCGCGGCAAAAAGCAGGCCCTGTACGCCGGTTTTAAGGCCGCCCGGGGCGAGATATTTGTAACCGTGGATTCGGATAGCGTCATTGAACCCACGGCTCTGCGCCATCTGGTGGCTCCCCTGCAGGATGACCCCACCATGGGCGCAGCGGCGGGGAACGTCCGGGTCTACAACCGCCATCAGAGTTTCATGGGCAAGATGCAGGGCGTCAGATTCGTGAACCTGGATTTTCTGCGGGCGTCCCAGTCCCTGTACAAAACGGTCATCTGCACCCCGGGGTCCCTGTCCGCGTACCGGCGGGCCGCGGTAATACCCGTGCTCGAGGCCTGGTTAAGACAAACCTTTCTGGGCGCGCCCTGCCATCACAGCGAGGACCGGGCCCTGACCAACTTCATCCTGAAGGCCGGCTATTACACCTGTTATCAGCGCTCCGCCCTGGTTTACACCCTGGTGCCCGAAACCTACCGGGGCGTGTGCCGCATGTACCTGCGCTGGGAGCGGGGCAATGTCCGGGAATCCTGCCTCATGCTGGGCTATCTTTTCACCCGCTACCGCCAAAAACACCGCGTCCTGCCCATCGTAGAATGCATCCTGACCCAGTTGGAAGGACCTCTGGCGGCCTTCTTTTTCACCCTGCTCCTGTTTTCGCTGCTGGTCTACCCAGCCATTCTGTTCAAACTGCTCCTGCTCCTGGGCCTCATGTCCGTTGTGGGGCTCATCTACTACCTGTACCTGGAGCGCGACCTGGAGTTCGTCTATGGCGTGGTTTATGCCTACTACGCCTTCTTTTTCCTCCAGTGGATTTACCCTTATGCCTTCCTCACCGTCCGGGACCGCCGCTGGCTGACCAGGTGAACCCGGATGATTCAGGTGGAGCGGGCCAGGGAGCGCAGCCCCCTGCACCTTCCCTCAGACTTTCTCTTCAAAACCCATAAGATAGAACGGTAGCAGGGGCTTCCTGCCCGTGCCGCACGGGCAAGATGCCCGTGCTACCGGCACGGGAGCGGGAGCACAGGCTTCCAGCCTGTGAAAAACAAGCAGGATACTTGCTCTTGCGATTACGTTTATATTGGCCTGCATCAAAAATGCAGCAGCGGACCCGCAATATCTTCTCGAAACTCGAAACTCGAAACTTCTAGCCTACAGCTTAAAGCTTATAGCTTTAATCTTAAACCTCGCGCTCAGCCCCCCGGCACGCCCCTCAAGAGATCCAACAGCTCGGTATGGTTGTCCAGATGGAACGCGGCTAGAAGAGCGGGGTTCCGGTAGGCGCCGAAGAGGACCCCGGCCCGGGCCGACACTTCCCGGTCCAGGTCCGAATCGCCGATGTAGCAGGCTTTTTGCGGCGGAACCTGGAAATGCTCCAAGATGCGGAAAAGACACTCGGGATGGGGCTTGGGATGCTGGACGTCCAGGCTGGAAACGGTGAAATCAAAAAAGGCCGCCAGACCATAGTGTTGCAGGACCGGGACCAGGCTTTTGCCCCGATTGGTGGCAATGGCGGTGCGGTAGTGGGGCCGCAGATGGGCCAGGGTTTCTTCGAGGCTCGGCTCCACCCGGAGCAAAGCTAAAAAGGGTGTGTTGTCCACGGTCTGCTGGAATTCCTGGGCCGCGGCCAGCCAGGGAGTATTTTGGAACAGCCAGGTCAGGGCGTCGGGAGCGGTGAGGGGCATCACCCGGGCCCACTGCTCCGCGGTCAGGACCGGCAGCCCGAAGTGGGTCAGGATGTGGTTATAAAAAGCCTGGTTGGCTGCCCTCGAATCGATGAGCACGCCGTCGCAGTCATAAATAATAATCTTCACTTGGCGCAAATCAGCCATGGTGGTTATGTTATAAGACCGATAGATTGTGGTTATTCTCTTAATTTCCTTAACTTAGAGCCTCTTGCAAATATCTCATATCTGTCATTCTGAGGGAGCCGTAGGCGACCGAAGAATCTAGATCCTTCGATTCGCTCAGGATGACAAAAATGACTTTTGCAAGAGCCTCCTTATTAACCTGATTTCATAAATTGCGGTCGCGTATCGGCAACCCCCCTCACCCCAACCCTCTCCCCCTGCGAGCGTGGAGAGGGGGTATCAGAAACCCCGGACCCCTAACCCTGGTTCCCAGCTCCTGCTTCGGCTTATGACTGGGCCCATACTGCTTGGCCCGGGGCTTAGCTGTCCCGAACCCTCGCCCCTCTTCTTTCCCCCACCGTAGGGGCGCAATTTATGGCGCCCGCAGGGCTTGATGAATCAAGCCCTTACAGGCTGGTCTCCTTATGTAGAAGGGGAGTACGTGGCCATCAGGGGCTAAGACCTCCTGGAACCGTCATCTTTTTCCTTCTTTGACCCCGAAGAAATCCAGCTGGTGGGCCACAAAGATCAATGTCCCCCGTTCGATCTGCCGGTGCCGCCGGGCGGTCCAATTCTCAAGAGTCTTTTCCTCCAGGAGCGGCTGCCCCTGCAAGGCTTGGGCAACGGTGTGCACTATGAAATGCAGAAAATACGCTTCGTCATCCGGGTAGCCCTCGGGTCCCGGAAACACCAGCCAGTCGGAACTTCCGGCCGCCAGGACGCGGCCGCCCCCGCCGGGCAGGGCACTGAACAACAGCCGACCCGTGCGGCTGGAGCCGGAAGGTTGGCCCGCGACCCGCCGCTCATCCATGGTGGCATGGTAAAGACGTTCGATCAAAGCGTCCAGATCCGCGTCAACCGGAGGATGAAAAATGGTGGCGCCGTCAAAATTAAGGGTGAAATAAAACCAGCCCCCCGGTTTCAAGAGGGCCAACAGCCGGGGCACCGTGGTGGCCAGATCCACCAGATCCAGAAAGGCATGGGCCACCAGGACGTCCCAGGAGGAACGGCCGCCTTCCCGGGCCATGAAATCGAACAGGTCAATGGTCTCAAAAGCGACCGTAAAAGTGCGACCGGAACCGATAATCTGAAATTCCCCGGCCCCTATCTCGTCCACCTGCAAACCCCTTTTCTGGAAAAAAGCCGGCACCCGGGCGGTGGCTGCGGCGATATTCTCCGGGTCCAGATCAAGGGCCGTGTACCTGGCATGGGCCAGCACCCTCCAGTCCCACAGCCGCTCCACCATGGTGCCGATACCGCAGCCGACTTCCAGGAAATCGAGGGAGCCTGCATCCTGGCGAGGCCCTAAGT
>CAZLRL010000050.1:0-10624 GCA_964561645.1 uncultured Desulfobacterales bacterium | reverse complement strand
GCTCCCAAGCAGGAGCTTGGGAGCGAGGGGAACTTTTATACCCTTATTCTTTTTTAGGTGGCTTTACTGGGGGAACACCAGGAGTATGATCAACCGGTGGTAGTCCTTTGTCAGTAAATGGTTTATCTGGTTTTGGGAGATCTTTAGGACATGGTATCTCTTTTTTGTCAGTCATTTACAAACTCCATAAAAATTATTAATATAGGTATCTGCAACTTGAGTCGCTTCTTTAAATAACTTCTTCTTTTGTGGTAAAGTATTTAGTCCAAGATGTTTTTGCAATATCTTGACTTTTTTTGATCTTATTTCATATTGTAATTTATGGATATCTTCATCGGTTAAATTTCCTTCTGCAACATCAAACCACTTCACTTCAGTAAATGTCATTAATTCTTCCAATTCTCTTAATATATCGTTAATCGCTTTTAATCGAGCTTTATAAGGTAGAAATTGCTTAATAGCAGTAACAAGTTGAGATGATGCTATTATGATTCCCCAAATAAATGCATATTTATTCCATATAGCCCATCCACAAATGCTACTGCTTGAAGTAATCGCTAAAAAGCTGTTTACTGATTTATCATAAAATTCAGATTGCTCCATATATAACTCAAGATAATTGACATGAACTCTCAATTGATAGAGTTCTTTCCAATATCTCTCTTGATAAGGACTTGGATCGCTCATTTAAGCTATTATAAATTCAACAGTTTCGTAGCACAATCATCAATTACACTTCGAAAACCCGCAGGAGCGGCAGACCAGGCAGCCGCCCTCGTGGTCGACCGCGCCGCCGCAGTCCGGGCAGGCGCCCATGGCCGCGGTGGGCGTGGGCACCGTGGTGTCCGCCACCTGGGACAGGATCTGGGAGATGGCGTCCGGGCAGGACAGCACCTGGCGGCCGTTTTGCCACATGGAGTGGGGGCAGCGGATGCCGCTGATCTGCTTGATGATGGAGTCGATCTGGACGCCGGAGCGCAGGGCCAGCGAAATCAGGCGGCCGGTGGACTCGATCTGGCTGGACGCGCAGCCCCCGGTCTTGCCCATCTGGGCAAAAACCTCGCAGAAGCCCGCCTCGTCCGAATTCACCGTGACATACAGCTTGCCGCAGCCGGTGCTGATGAGCCGAGTCACGCCCGTGGTCTCCGCCGGGCGGGGCCGCGGGGTGATGTACTGAACCTCCGGGGCCTTCTGTTGCTCCCCGAAGCTCAAGACCTGGTCCTCCCGGCTGCCGTCCCGGTAGATGGTGACCCCTTTGAGGCCCTGCTCATAGGCCATCAGATACACCTGGCGCACATCCTCGGGGGTGGCCTGGCGGGAGAAGTTCACGGTTTTGCTCACCGCGTTGTCCGTGTGTTTCTGAAACGCGGCCTGGATCTTGATGTGCCACCGGGGGGAGACTTCGTGCGCGGTGACAAAAAGACGCCTGATATCCTGGGGGATTTCCTTAAAATCCCGGATGGTGCCGCTCTGGGCCACAGCCCGCATGAGCTCCGGCGAATAAAAGCCCCGGCGGCGGGCCACTTCCTCGAAGTACGGGTGCACCTCCACCAGTTCGGTGCCTTCCAGCACCCGGCGGACATAGGACACCGCGAACAGGGGCTCGATGCCGCTCGAAGCCCCGGCAATAATGCTGATGGTGCCGGTGGGCGCGATGGTGGTCACGGTGGCGTTGCGCCGGCGCCCGGTACCGTTGCCGTCGTACGCGCTCCCCGAAAAGGTGGGGAAGTTCCCCCGGGTCTCGGCCAGGTCCGTGGAAGCCGCCTGGGCTTCTTTGTTAATGAATTCCATGACCTCTTCGGCCACCTGCACCGCTTCTTCGGAATTGTAGGGAATGGCCAGCCTCAAAAGCAGGTCGGCAAAGCCCATGACCCCCAAGCCGATCTTGCGGTTTTCCCGGGTCCGCTGCGCGATGATGTCCAATGGAAACTGGTTGGCGTCAATGACGTTGTCCAGAAAGTGCACCGCAGTGTGCACCATCTCCTTGAGGGCCCGGTAATTGATGCTGCCGTCGTCCGCCACCTTGGCCAGGTTCAGGGACCCCAGGTTGCAGGACTCATAGGGCAGCAGGGGCTGCTCGCCGCAGGGGTTGGTGGCCTCGATCTCCCCCAGGTGGGACAGGGAATTGCTCCGGTTGACCGCGTCCAGGAAAATGACCCCCGGCTCACCCGTGGCCCAGGCGCTTTTGATGATGAGATCGAACAGCTCCGTGGCCCGGACGGTGGCCACCTCCCGCTTGCTCCGGGGGTTGAGCAGGGGAAAGGGTTTGTCTTCCCGCACTGCGTCCATGAAGGCCTCGGTCAGCCCCACGGAGATGTTGAAATTGGTGAGCTTTTTCGTGTCGTTCTTGCAGGTGATGAACTTCTGGATGTCCGGGTGGTCCACCCGCAGCAGCCCCATGTTGGCGCCCCGGCGGGTGCCCCCCTGCTTGATGGTTTCGGTGGCCACGTCGAAAATATTCATAAAGGAGATGGGCCCCGAGGCCACCCCTTTGGTGGACATCACCGGGTCATTTTCCGGGCGGATGCGGGAGAAGGAAAAGCCGGTGCCGCCCCCGGACTTGTGGATCAACGCGGTGTGCTTGATGGCGTCGAAAATGCTGTCGATGCTGTCCTCCACCGGCAGCACGAAACAGGCCGCAAGCTGGCCCAGCTCCCGCCCGGCATTCATCAGGGTGGGGGAGTTGGGCATAAAGGTTAGGCTCGCCATGATGTCGTAAAACTTTCTGGCGCTGGCGGCCACGTCGGCGTCAGGATCGTAGTTTTTGTCCATGGCCGCGATGGTCTCCGCCACCCGGCGGAACATGTCGGGCGCGCCTTCGGCCACCTCCCCTTTATCGTCCTTTTTCAAATAGCGGCGCTTGAGGACGACCAAGGCGTTGGGGCTTAAAGGCAGGCTTTGGGAAATTTCACTCAGATCCGCCGGCATAGTCATGCTCATGGAAAGCTCCTTTTTCCAAAATTTCGGACAGTTGCTGAAAATGGCAACAAAAACAATATCTTGTATTGATTATTATGTTACAACACCATATATGGGGTGTCAAGAAAAAATTAGGACAATCTTTGGTGTCTGAGTTAATATCACTATATCCAAAATTTTAGAAAAATACTATACAATTGTTTAGCTTTTAAGGTCGTCAGGGCTCCCGGTCCCGGGGGCAGGAGCGGTTGTTCCCGGAATCTCGGCAAACTCCCACCGCCAGCGGGCACGGGCCCAGCTGCCCAGGCTAGAGGGCAATTTTCAGGATGGCCGAGGGGCGTCAAAAATCAGGGCGCAGGCCTGGGGGCAATAATTCGGATGCCAAGAAATTTTAGGCAGTTGGGTTCATGTCATTGCCTTTTAGACAGGCCTGAGGTATAAAGGGAATACCCTTTGGAGGAGTGGGGAGAGGCGCGTGGCGACAAAAAAAATCGGCATCTTGGGTACCGGGGTCTATGTGCCTGAGCGGGTCCTGAGTAATAAGGACCTGGAAAAAATAGTCCATACCAACAACGACTGGATCCTGGAGCGCACCGGGATTGCCGAGCGTCGTATTGCCGCGCCGGAGGAAAATACCGTCACCATGGCGGTGGCCGCGTCCCGCCAGGCGTTGGAGGCTTCGGGTCTGGCTCCCAGCGACCTGAGCTACATCATTTTGGCCACCAATACCCCGCCCCTGTTCTTCCCGGCCTGCGCCATCCAGGTCCAGCAAGCCCTCGGAGTCAACGGCATTCTGGCCGCGTTTGATGTGCAGGCCGGCTGCACCGGTTTCAATTACGCCCTTTACGTGGCCGAGCGCATGGTGGCCCAGGAGGGTAAATACGCCCTGGTCATCGGCTCCGACACCAACTCCCGCTTCACCGACTGGACGGACCGGTCCACCTGCATCCTCTTCGGCGACGGGGCCGGCGCCACCATCGTGGGTCCGGTGGAGCGGGGCGGCATCCTGGCGTCTTTCATCACTTCCAGCTTGAATATGAAGCTGGTCTGCGAAACGGAATTTAACGCCGGAGTGAGCCCCTTCCTGCCGCCTTCCACCACCACCGAGCGGCATTTTCTGCGCATGGACGGCCCGGAAATCTTCAAATTTGCGGTCAACGCGGTCAAAGACAGCATCCGCCGCATCATGGAAATGGCCGACATCGACCGGGAGGAACTGGACTACCTCATCATCCATCAGGCCAACAACCGCATCCTCGAGGCCGCGGCCCGTTTCGCCAAGGTGCCCTGGGAAAAACTCTTCGTCAACGTCAACCGCTACGGCAACACCTCCGCGGCTTCCGTACCCATCGCCTTGCACGAAGCCCTGGAACAGGGCTGCATCAAGCCCGGGGACAAGGTGTTTCTCTGCAGTTTTGGGGCCGGCGTCACCTGGGGGGCGGCCTTGGTGGAGTGGTCCTAAACCAGCGGCAGCTTCCCGGCGGCCTTCACTCTTCCCCCTCGCCCTGGTCATCCCCTACCCTCTCCTGCGGCTGTTCTTTTTGTACCTGCTCGATTTTTTCCCGGCACTCCTCCGCGGTGAGGCGGCCGGCGAAAAATTCGGTGAGGGCATAAAGGAAAGGGTGTTCCACAAAAATGCGCTGCAGGGCCAGGCGGTCTCCCTGGATGGGAAACTCCATTTCCACCTGAAAATGCTTGGCCATCTGGATAAACAGGTCCAACTGCAGGACCTCGGCCTGGCGCATCTGCCCTTCGATCTGAAAAAGGAGGCGCCGCAGACGGGCGATATAATCATCCCGCTCCCGATATTCCCGGCGTTTGTGGTCCAAAAAATTCTGGTCCTGGGCCCGGGCTAGTTGGCTGAAAGGTATGACTTTACTCACCGGTGGCTCACCCCCTTGATATTTAATATATATTCATTTGCTAGATGTACCACCCCATCTTGTCGTTTTAAATAAAAAAGGATAGATTTACAGGTTATGGAAAAGATTACCCCACGATTCGATAAAATGGGGGGTCTCCTCCCCGCCATCGTCCAGGATGCGGCCAGTGGTCAAGTCCTGATGCTCGCATTTATGAACCAGGAAGCCTGGGACCTGACCTGTAAGACCCGAGAGGCCCACTACTTCAGCCGCAGCCGCCAGACCATCTGGCATAAGGGCGCCACCAGCGGCCATGTACAGCGGGTGCAAGAAATTTTTCTGGATTGTGATGCCGACACGGTGCTTCTGAAAGTGGAGCAGGTCGGGGGCGCGGCCTGTCATGAAGGCTATGCCAGCTGTTTTTACCGCCGCCTGCAGGCCGACGGCTGGCAGGTGGTGGGGTCTCCGGTATTTGATCCCAAGGAGGTATACAAGCGTGGATAAACTGCGACTGGGCCTTCCCAAGGGCAGTCTGGAAAAAGCTACCATCGACCTGTTTCGCCGGGCCGGCTGGCACATCCAGGTGAACGGCCGCAGCTATTTCCCCGATATCGACGACCCGGAAATCACTTGCTCCATGTGCCGGGCCCAGGAGATGAGCCGCTACGTGGAAAACGGTACCCTGGACTGTGGTCTCACCGGCAAGGACTGGATCATGGAGAACGATTCCCGGGTGGTGGTGGCGGCCGACCTGGTATATTCCAAAACCTCTACCCGGCCCGTGCGCTGGGTCCTGGCGGTGCCTTCGGATTCCGGCCTCAAAGGCCTCAAGGACCTGGCGGGCAAAAAAATCGCCACCGAACTGGTGAACTACACCAAACGCTACTTCGCGGCCCGCAACATCCCGGTGTCCGTGGAATTCTCCTGGGGCGCCACCGAAGCCAAGGTGGCCGCCGGGCTGGCGGACGCCATTGTGGAAGTGACCGAAACCGGCAGCACCATCAGGGCCCACGGGTTGAAAATCATCCATGAGTTTTTTCAGTCCAACACTCAGCTCATTGTCAACGCCGAAACCTGGGAAAACGACGCGGATAAACGGGAGAAAATCGAAAACCTGCGGATGCTCCTTTTGGGCGCGCTGCGGGCCGAAAACATGGTGGGCTTGAAGATGAACATCCCGGAGCAGGGCTTGAAAGAAATCGTGTCCCTGCTGCCCAGCCTTCTGGCGCCCACCATCAGCCCCCTATATGACACCGACTGGTATTCCATAGAAGTGGTGGTAAATCAGGAAGAGGTGCGGAGCCTCATCCCCCAATTAGTGGCAACCGGGGCCCAGGGCATTGTGGAATATCCCTTGTACAAAGTGGTCTGAACCGAGGGGAGAATGCAGGAACAGCCCTGATACCGGCAGCTCACCGTTTTTCTTCCGCTTCCATCTCCCCTCCCGCCCCTCCTTAAAAACGTCAGGTAGCCCGGGCATCTTGCCCGGGCAAAACGGGCTGGAAGCCCGGCCCGCCGGTTTCGATTACAGGCCTTAAAACCGGAGTTTGACGAAAAAGACCCCCGTGGTTGGCGGGTGCTTCTTATTGACGAAACCGGGAGAGAATCTTTGACCCACTTCACCAGATAGCGGGAACACAGGCTTCCAGCCTGTGTAGGAACAGGGAAAAATCGGTTGCATTTAACAGTTTCTGTTTCCAGCCATTCAAAGCAAAGTAGGAAATAAAATTCGCCCTCCAGGCCGAAGACCTCAGGGCCTGTTGCTTTTTCATCCGGAGACTTGATGGCCAAAAACCCCGCTCAGAATGAGGGGAAAAAGAATTTTTTCGAGCGGCACCCGAAAAAGACCCTGGGAGTCCTGCTCGTCCTGGTTATCCTGGTTTTGGCCCTTGTTGCCGACCGGCTCCTCGCCTTCAAAATAAAATCGGCCGGACCCCACCTCCAGAGGTATGTCCGGCTGCGGGAACTGTCACCTCTGACCGTGGAAGTGTTCACCCCCAAGCCCCAGGTGTTTGACACCGAGGCCGGTTCCCAGCCGCGGCAGGTCACCATCCGGGCCGACGAACAGGGCTTCATCGTGCCTTCCCGGGTCCATGACGAACCGGACGTGGTCCTGGCCTTTCTGGGCGGCTCCACCACCGAGTGCCGCGCCGTACCCGAGGACCAGCGTTTCCCCTACCTGGTGGGCCGGCGCCTGGAAGACCGGCTCCGGCTCAAGGTCAACTCCTACAACGCGGCCCGCTCCGGCAACAATACCCTCCACTCCATAAATATTTTGCTGCACAAGGTCCTGCCCCTTGAGCCGGACGTAGTGGTGATGATGCATAACGTCAATGATCTGATCACCTTGTTGTATGAACAAACCTATTGGAACCAGAACCCCAGCCGGCGGGTCATTGTCGAAGTGCAGCCGACTATGGAAAACCAGGTGCGGGGTTTTTTCCAGGTCCTGCGGGCTTATACCGTTCCCCACCTCTATGCGGCCCTGAAAGAACTGTCCCAGCGGGCCGGGGGAGCGGATCAGAACCTGGACGAGTTCGCCCATATCCGGGGTAAGAAAGTCGACATCGATCAGCCCTACATGCTCGAGGAATTTGCCAGCAACTTGCTGATTTTTATGGACATGTGCTGGTCCCGGGGCATCACCCCGGTGCTCATGACCCAGGCCAACCGGTTTGCGGAGCATCTGGATTCCAAAACCTGGCGGGAAGTGGCGGCCCTTGAAGCCCAGGGCATAAGTTACGAAAAATTTCGGGAACTGTATCTCGGTTTCAACCAGGTCATCCGGGACCAGGGCGCCGCCAATGAGGTGCTGGTGGTGGACCTGGCCCGAGAAATCCTTCCGGAGCAAAGATTTATCCACGACCCCGTCCACCTGACCGAGCGGGGCTCCAAACTGACCGCGGACATCATCAGCCGGGAGCTGGAACCCGTGGTCCGGGAAAGACTGCAAGACACGGAGACGGTTGAATAGAATCGCCTTAGCCCCATACCCCCTTCTTTTTGCTTAAGATCGATCCGATTCATTTTTTCTTTTTTCTTCCCACCCGGCTTTGACCACCTCGAAAAAATCTCGGGTAAAAAGGTAACAATGTGGCATTTCTACCCATTATATTAAATTTGTATTAATATCAATGTCTTGTGCCATCGAGGCTGCCCAGCCGCAAAAAAGATGTCACCTATCTCCCCCTGAGGGGCAAAATGCCCTGATAACGTAAGTCACTGCTTTTCCATGCTTTTTTATTGTGCGCCTTTCGGCACAAGCCTTGCTCTATTGGTAAGGAAAAATGTGGCCTCTTTAAAGGGAACCAAGCCGTCATGGAAAAATATGGGACGCTGTTAGTGGCCGAACGGGGCTACGATCTGACGGGCGGCCTCAGTGCCTGGGCCCGGGAAAACGGACACCGGCTCCTCAGCGTCAACAACCTCAAAGATATGATCATGACCCTGCAAACCCAGAAGGTCAACGTCCTGGTGATGGATATCTGTCTGCCCGACGCCCTGGGGGTAGAGGCCATCCCCATCATCAAAGGCCTCTGCCAAAAGCTGGCCATCATTATCACCGCCGATGAAAATAATCCGGATCAGGAGAGCCGGGTGCGGCAGAAAGGCATTTTTTATTACCACGTGAAGTCGTTCGGCGTCGACGAACTGATGCTGGCCATTAGTAATGCCATGGAGCGCTCATCTCACTGATGAAGGGACTGTGATGCGATTACAGAAAAAGCTGGAAGCCGGGGAATTTGTTGTTTTAGCCGAAATGGAGCCGCCCAAAGGCACGGACGTCAGGACCCTGGTGTCCAATGCCATGAAGGTCAAAAACGGGGTGGATGCTTATATGGTCCCGGAAATGAGCAACGCGGTGATGCGCATGAGTTCGCTGGGCGGGGCCATGGTGCTGGCCAACAAGGGACTGGAGACCGTGTTTCAAGTCTGCGTCCGGGACCGGAACCGCCTGGCCCTGCAGGGGGATCTACTGGCCGCCCAGGCCCTGGGTATCGACAATGTCATGGCCGTCGCCGGGGAGGATATCAGCGTCGGCGACCACCACAAGGCCAGGGCGGTCAATGATCTCGATCTCCAGGAACTGCTCGGCGCCATTCAGACCCTGCAAGGCGGTAAGGATATGGCCGGGGTTGATCTCCAGGGCGCGCCCGAATTCCTGGTGGGTTCCACGGTCAATGCCGGAGCCGCGGCGCCGGACTTGGAACTGGCGGAGATGGACAAAAAACTCGCCGCCGGGGTCCGCTTCTTTGTCACGCCCCCCATGTTTGACCTGGGAGTGCTGCAAAAATTTCTTCAGCGCCTGGAGGGCCGCCAGGCCTATATCATCCCCACGGTTTTGCTGCTCAAATCCGTGGGCATGGCCCGCTATCTCCAGCGCCATTTCGAGCAGGTGCACCTCCCCGAGGACTTCATCACCCGCATCCAGAAGGCCCCGGAGCGGGTGCGGGAGTGTGTGCAGATCGCGGGCGAGCTGGTAGCGGACCTGAAAAAGCACGGCGCCAGCGGCGTGCTCATCTCCACCATCGGCTGGGAAGACAAGCTGCCGGGTATTTTGAACAGCGCCGGGATTTGAGATACCTCCTCGGCCTAAAGCGCCAAGCTCAGGGGCGCAGGCTGAAATTTAAGGAAAATTCATTATGGCACAAAGCAAAGACCAACAGGCAACAAGCGGCGGCAACGGCAAAGTAGGCTCCGTCATGGTGGTGGGCGCCGGCATCGCCGGGGTGCAGGCTTCCCTCGATTTGGCCAAATCCGGGTTTTTGGTGCACCTGGTAGAGAAAAAACCGGCTATCGGCGGGGTCATGGCCCAATTGGACAAGACCTTCCCCACCAACGACTGCTCCATGTGCATCCTCTCCCCCAAGCTGGTGGAATGCGGCCGCCATTTGAACATCGAGATCCACACCCTGGGCGAGGTCACCGGCATCAGCGGCGAGCCGGGCAATTTCACGGTGTCCCTGACCAAGCAGCCCCGCTATATCGACCCGGCCAAGTGCACCGGCTGCGGCGACTGCGCCAAGGCCTGTCCGGTGCTCATGAATGATGAATTCAACGCCGGGCTGGCCGACTGGAAGGCCATCTACCGCCTCTATCCCCAGGCCATTCCTGCGGCCTTTGCCATCCGCAAGCTGGACCGGGCCCCCTGCACCCTGACCTGCCCCGCGGAAATCAACGTCCAGGGTTATGTCCAGCTCATCAAGCTGGGCAAGTATGAGGAAGCGGTGCGGCTGATCATGGAACGCCTGCCGCTGCCCGGCACCCTGGGCCGCATCTGCCCCCACCCCTGCGAGGACAAGTGCCGCCGCCAGGAGTTGGACGAGGCCGTGGCCATCTGCTCCCTCAAGCGCTTCGCCGCGGACCAGGTGGACCTGTCGGTCATCACCCCCGCGCCGGTGGAAGCCCGGCCCGAAAAGGTGGCCATTATCGGCAGCGGCCCCGCGGGCCTGGCCTGCGCCTACCATCTGGGCTTAAAGGGCTACCGGCCCACCATTTTCGAGGCCCTGGACAAAGCAGGCGGCATGCTCCGGGTGGGCATCCCGGACTATCGCCTGCCCAAAGACGTTTTGGACCGGGAAATCGACCATATCCTGCGCCTGGGAGTGGAGCTCAAGACCAACACCGCGCTGGGCCAGGATTTTACCCTGGACGAGCTGTTCGACCAGGGCTACAAGGCGGTGTTTCTGGGCCTGGGCTGCCATGTGGGGAAACCCCTGGGCATCCCCGACGAGGACGCGGAGGGCGTCATCCAGGGCGTGGAATTTTTGCGCCGGAAAAATCTGGGCCAGCCTCTCACCGTGGGCCAGCGCCTGGCTGTCATCGGCGGGGGCAACGTGGCC